>JADLBY010000075.1 GCA_020847445.1 Sphingomonadaceae bacterium
ACGAGGTTGCGGGCGGCGGCATTCCGGATACGGTCAAATACAGCTTCTGGTTCGGCGGCTTGATCTATCTGCTGTCGGTACTGTGGACCGTATTCAGCACACAGGAATATAGCCCCGAGCAGCTTCGCGCCTTTGGCGAGGACGACGCGGGCGACGACGGCGCGACAACATACGCGCTGGCGGCGCGATCACCCGGTTCCGCATTTGTGTGGATTGGCGCGGGTATCGCAATCACCCTTCATATATCCGCGGCGGGGCTGGAAAAGGAAGTCTATCTGCTGGGTGCACTGCTGGCGGGCTATGGGATAGCCAGTCTGCTCGCCATCCAGCTTGCCAGAAGCGGACGCGACAACAACATGCTCAGCCACATTGTCGGCGATTTCTCCGGAATGCCCGAGATCATGAAAAAGCTCGCTCTGGCACAGTTTTTCAGCTGGTCGGCGCTGTTCATCATGTGGATCTACACCACACCGGTGGTTGCCCAATATGCCTTCGGGTCGAACGATCCGGCCTCGGCAGCCTATAATGAAGGCGGGAACTGGGTGGGCATATTATTCGCGGTCTATAATGGCGTTGCCGCCTTGGCTGCGCTGTTCCTGCTGCCAAAGCTGACCCAGTATATCGGCAAGGTGAAAACGCATATGGTCGGGCTTCTGGCGGGCTCGACCGGTTTTGCCATGTTCCTGTTCATCCGCGATCCGCAACTGCTGCTGCTCGCCGAAATCGGTATCGGTATCGCATGGGCATCGATCCTTGCCATGCCTTATGCCATCCTCGCCTCCAGCCTGCCGCAGGGCAAGCTGGGCATATATATGGGGCTGTTCAATATCTTCATCGTCGTCCCGCAACTGCTGGTGGCGACCGTGATGGGATCGATATTGAAAGCCTGGTTCCCGACCGAACCGATCTGGACAATGGCCTTTGCCGCCGCCGTCATGGCGCTGGCGGCGCTGGCAATGCTCAGGGTGAAGGAACCCGCCTAGGCCCGCGCCCAGATGCGTCGACCGCTGGCATCGGCCATAACCGTGCCGGGCGTGCCTACCGGTTCCGCCTTGCCATCGGTCAGGAATGCGACCAGCGCGGCATCGTCAGCATCGACATGCGCCAAGGTACGGTCCCCTGCGGGTGTGCGCGCAACCACCACGCCGCCTTTGGGATTGCCATCGCGGCCATAAAAGACGGTATAGGTCTCGACAGTCCCGGCGCCTACATAGTCCTTGTCGAGTTCGGGCACCGCCTCACGCGCTGCATCCGCCTCCGCCTGATAGTCAAAATCCTGCGGGAATTGCGCGGCCGCCACCGGCTTGTTCGACAATATGATGCAGTGATTGTCGGTCGCAAATCCGCCATTGGCAAAGAGGAAGCCATTGGTGCCTTCGTGGCGCAGCTTTTCGACCATCGAAACGACCGCGTGGCTCATATAATTGGCGATCGGGCCACCACCGAAGGTAAGCCCGCCAAATACCGTGGCAGGCCTATCGACCGGCCAGCCCAATATCCGCCTTGCCATTTTGGGAACACAGGGAAAACAGCTGTAGAGTTCGACAAAATCGAAATCCGCCCCTTGCATCGCGTTGAGTTCCAACGTCCGCCGGATCGATGTTTCCATGCTGACCGAACGGTCGTATCGGTCGCGCTGCAGAAAGCTGTAGGCCTCTTTGGCCGCCGCCCCCATACCGACATGGATCAGCCTGTCTTCAGCGATACCCAGGCGGCGCGCCTCGGCCAGACTTGCGACCAGAAAGGCCGCGCCCTGATTGACCGACGAATTTGCCACCATCAGCTTGCTGTACGGGAATGCCAGTGGCCGATTCCTGTCGCTGACGGTAATGATGTCTTCAACCGCTGCCGGTTTGCGGATCCATGCGCCTTCGTTACCCGCAGCAATCTCGCTGAAACGCGACCAGATCTCGCCGCTCTCCCGCTGCGCCTCGGCAAAGCTCTGGCCATAGGCCGCCCGACCGGCATTTTCGTACAGCGGATAGACATCGACCGGCGCATTCAGCCCATGCTGTTGCGCATAGCCCGGCTCGCGCTTGGCTTCCTTGCGCACGCCTTCAAACACGTCGGACTGCGGCGTTGCCTGTTTGGCAAGCCGCCCTGCTATCGTCCGCAGCGCCTCTGCGCCTGCAATGGCGGCGAGCTTGATCTCCCCTGCCCCGATACGATTGGCAGCCTCATTCAGCAGGCGAATGGGTGTGTCGCCGTGCGGCGCTTCGGACTGGTAACAAACCGCAGGCGTCGCGCCGATCGCCTCGGCCAGCTTGCCGTCGAGCGGGTTGAGGTGGCGAAAGCTGATCTGGTCGACAACCGCCACGCTGTCGAGCTGCGCCAGCAATTCGACGCCCGCATCGGCTTCGGCCCGCTTCAGCGCGGCCACCATCAACTGCAGTGGATCGAGCCCGTTGTCGGGATCTTCCGGGCGGTCGTTTATCTGGCCTACGCCGATGATTACCGGGATGCGTTCGCTATCAGTCATGGCGGCAATTGACCAAATTTGCCCTGCGGACGCAACCCGAAATTAATTGCGCAGTTAATTTGGCGATATGGGAAGAAAGTGGCGGACAGACAGGGATTCGAACCCTGGGTACCATTACTGGCACAACGGTTTTCGAGACCGCCCCGTTCGACCACTCCGGCATCTGTCCGCACGTCTTGCGGGCATTGGTCATTGCCAGAAACTGGCGTGCCCGTGCGACAGAGCGCGGCCATTAGCGAATGATTCCGGCTTTGCCAAGCGCAAGGTTGCACAAATGCCAATGGCGCACGATATTGAAGCCATGACTGCGAATCCAGAAATGCCGCCGATTGCCGAAGCCCGTTTTTCCATTGGCGATGTTGTGCGCCACCGGGTGTTCGATTTTCGAGGCGTCGTGTTCGACATCGATCCGGTTTTTGCCAATAGCGACGAATGGTATGACGCGATCCCGGAGGCGGTTCGCCCGGACAAGGATCAGCCCTTTTACCACCTGTTCGCCGAGAATGCCGACAGCAGCTATGTTGCCTATGTCAGCCAGCAAAACCTGCTGCCCGATGCCGAAAATGGCCCGGTCAACCATCCTGCGATCGAAGGCTATTTCGAACCCTGGGCTGGCGGACGCTATCACCTTGCGGCCTTGATGCGCCAATAGGCTAAGTGGTGGGCATCGCCTTTATCCATGCCTCGAGCAGCGCGACCCCTTCGCCATGCACAGTAGACCGGCCCAGTTCGGGCATTGCGATACCCGGGTCGGTGCTTTTCATCCGGTAGATCAGGATCGAGCGCTCGGGATGGCCGGGCTCGATCACAAATTCGAAATTGCCAGACCCCCTGCCCGCCGCTACCGGGCGCTTGCCTATTCCCAACGCGGCCGAATTACGTTCATGGTCATCGTAGAACAGGCCTGAATTGGATGCCGACCCGGTCGGCTTGTGACAATGCCCGCAATTGACACGCAGATAGGCGAGCGCGCGCGCCTCCAGCGATCCTGACCGGGCATCATCCCACTTTGCCTCATTCGCCGGAATCGCATTTGCCAGTGCGCCGCGCTTTTCAAATGCCTTGCGCGCGCGCACCGTTGCGAACGCCAAATTCTGCCACACCGGCCCCACCGGCATCACAATGTCCTTTGTCGAATGGCATTGCTTGCACTGGTTCTTGTTGGGAACAGCATAGCTGATCGCCATTCTGGCGCCGTCGGGCTTTGCAAATTCCACCGCTTTGCGCGCGCCACCCACTTTAAGCTCCGCATCGCTGCCGTCGTCGTTCCACACATAGGGCAATGCGACCCAGCCCTCGGCGCGATGCAGCAACAGGCGCGTTTCGATGATCTTGAGTCGACCCGAGGCATCGGTATAGCCGAAACTCTTGATCAACGCGCTGCCGATCGGGAATTGCAGGCGGCCGTCCTTGTCCACCGTGTAGCTCTTCCCTTTGGGCAGATAGAGAAAGCGCTGCTTTTCGGCATAGTCGGTAAATAGCGGCGTCCGCAGCGCATAGGGCAGCAACGTCGACGATGGACGGTCAGCACCGCCTTCGAAAAACCCGAATGCCGACAGGAACTGCGGATTATCCGCGCCCGCGACCGCCGCGTCGCTGATGCCGCCAGACATGCCCTTTACCGATACCGCAAGCGCGAGGCACGCGACAGCTGCGGCCAGCACGCGCATCAGCGAACCACCGCCTCCATCGCTTCCGGCAAACGGATTCGCGGCAATTCCGGTGGCAGGTTGGTGCTGTTTTGCATCATCACCGGCTGTGCAGACTCTGGCGTCGCCTTGAGGTCGGCAAGACCGAGCGACAGCGCGGGCACCGGATCGGCGATAACGGGTTTGGCCGCTTCGCCGCCCGCACCGTCCCAGAAAATCGGAGGAAGGCTGCCGCCCAGCGCCTGTGCGATCTGCGGACCACCCGGGAATTTTGGATCCCATCCAGCCTTGTCGTGCTGGTTGCCCCAGACGGCGACACCTTTGGCAATCGGATCATATTTGGCGTCTTCGTGCGGATAGCGATAGCCGACAATCATCACATTGGTGGTGCCATTCTGGCCAAGCATATTGTCGAACACATGGACATTGCGGTTTGCCATCACCATCACTCCGGTGCCCGTCGGCACATTGGCGACGATATTGCCCTTGGGCGCGAAATTGGGGGTCGAATTATCAACCACCACATTTTCGAAGATGCGCACATTCCTGCCGCCCATTTGCAACAGGTTGGGCAGATCGAATATCAGAATACCACCCGTGTTGCGTGTCGCCAGATTATCATGGACGTCGGCGTCATAGCTGTTCTCGATCTCTCTGCCCGCAACATTTTCGACGGCGACCGAGTTGCGCACCACGATGTTGCGCGACTGGCCGACATAGATACCCGCATCCGAAGCACCGCGCACCAGCACGCTGTCGACCAGCACGTCCTGGCTTTCGACCGGGTAGATGCCATAGGCTCCGTTGGTTTCCCTGGGCCCGGCGGTCCATTCGACGCGTATCTGGTAATAGACAATGCGGTCGGCTCCCTTTGATTTGATGCCGTCGCCCTTGCTGTTTTCAACGGCAAAATCGCGCAGCACCACATCGTCCGAGGTTACCAGCAAACCTTCGCCGGCGCCCAGTTGGCCAGTGAAATCCAGGATCGTCTGCCCGCTGCCCTTGCCACGCACCGTCACTTTCGGAACGTCAAGCGAAAGCCCGTCGGTCAGCTTGAACCGCCCTGCCTCCAGTTCGACAACATCACCCGGAGCGGCGCTTATCAGCGCTTCCTGCAGCCGGGTCTGCGCATCGTTACCGGCGGCGACGCTGATTGTTTTGGCAAAAGCTGCGCTGCCTGCAAATGCAAGGCTGGCAGCGGCGATGGCAATGGCGCCCTTGTCCCTCATCCTCATTCGGCAAGTCTGCAATATCCGCAGCGACTTGCCAAGGATTTCCGTCAGGGTGCGTCGCCGAAAATCCAATCCACACCGGCATCGGCGTGAATTTCGGCGCTGTCATAGATCGGCAGGACATTCGCCCTGGTATCGACGATCATGCCCAGTTCGGTGCATCCCAGCACCACGGCATCGGCACCATCCTTGTCGATTTCGGTAATCATCGTCTTCAGCGCACGTTCCGAATTGCGCACCACCTGCCCCGCCATCAGTTCTTCATAGATGATGCGGTCGAGTTCCTCGACGTCATCGGTCTCCCACGGAAGCAGGGTCACGCTATGTTTGACGAGCCGTTGACGATACCAGTTTTCCGCCATTACGTTGCGCGTGCCGATCAGCGCCGCCGACTCCACACCATCGGCCTTCATCTTCTGTCCGACGGCATCGGCGATGTGCAGCACTGGCACCTTGACCGCATCGGCCACGCGGTCATGCACCCGGTGCATGCTGTTCGCGCCGATCAGGATGGCCGTTGCTCCGCCTGCCTCAAGCCGCTTTGCAGACGCCACCAGCACCTCGGCCACGCGGTCCCAATCCTGTCCGGTCGTCGCCTTGGCGATGTCGCAGAAATTGAGATTGTCGAGGATCATGGGGGCACTGCACATCGGATTGGCGCGGCGCTGCACCTGCTTGTTGATCCGGCGATAATAAAATTCGGTCGAATACCAGCTCATTCCGCCGATCAGGCCGATTTTGCGCATTGTTCATTGCCCTTCAAAACAAATTGTCGCCCCAGAGCGGGGCGGGGCCCACCACGTCCAGCGGCTTGAACCGATGGGCGGGATAGACCCCAGCCTGCGCTGGGGCGGCGTATTGCTTGGTTCAATAGCGTGAAGCCAATCAGTGCTGCAAGGCCTTCACAATATCGTCGACCATTTTCTTCGCGTCGGCGAGCAGCATCATCGTCTGGTCCATGTAGAAGACGTCGTTGTCGACGCCCGCATAGCCCACACCGCCCATGCTGCGCTTGATGAAGAACACCGTCTTGGCCTTGTCGACATCGAACACCGGCATGCCGTAGATCGGTGACGACTTGTCCGTTTTTGCCGCAGGGTTCACGACGTCGTTCGCGCCGATGATGAAGGCAACATCGGTCTGGGCGAATTCGCTGTTGATATCCTCCAGCTCGAACACCTCGTCATAAGGCACATTGGCCTCGGCAAGCAGCACGTTCATATGGCCGGGCATGCGGCCCGCGACCGGATGGATCGCATATTTGACGCTGACGCCTTCCTTTTTGAGGAGGTCGGCCATTTCGCGCAGCGCATGCTGCGCCTGTGCCACGGCCATACCATAGCCGGGGACGATGATGACGCTTTCGGCCTGGCTCATCATATAGGCGGCATCTTCGGCCGAGCCGCGCTTCCAGGGGCGATCGACCTTGGCGGCACCCCCAGCACCCGCGCTGGCATCGGCGCCAAAACCGCCGGCAATCACCGAGATGAAACTGCGGTTCATCGCCTTGCACATGATATAGCTGAGGATCGCACCCGACGAGCCGACCAGCGCGCCGGTGATGATCATCGCGCTGTTGTGCAGCGTAAAGCCCATCGCCGCGGCCGCCCAGCCCGAATAGCTGTTGAGCATCGACACCACCACCGGCATGTCGGCCCCCCCGATCGGGATGATCAGCAGGAAACCGATAAGGAAGGACAGCGCGACAACCAGCCAGAAATCGATTGGTGACTGCGAATGCCAGAAGCCAAAGGTGAAAAAGGCAATGGCAAGCAGCAGCGCCCCGTTAATGAAATGGCGCGCAGGCAGCAATATCGGCGCGCCGGACATCTTGCCCGCCAGTTTGAGGAAAGCGATAACCGAGCCGCTGAAGGTAATCGCGCCGATCGCCGCGCCAAGGGCCATTTCGACCTTGCTGGCGCCGTTAATCGCACCGTCCGCGCCGGTTATGCCAAAGGCGACGGGATTGAGGAAGGCGGCAGCCGCGACCAGAACCGCAGCAAGACCGACCAGAGAGTGGAACGCGGCCACAAGCTGCGGCATGTCGGTCATCGCAATCTTGCGCGCTGTCACGATACCGATGACGGCGCCGATGCCGATCGCGCCCAGGATTTGGGCGAGCGTCGTGAAATCGGGGCCGGCATAGCTGTTCACCGCATCGCCCGCGATCATCGGCGCGTGCGTCACCAGCGTGGTGATAACCGCAATCAGCATCCCCGCCATACCAAAACGGTTGCCGCGTCGCGACGAAGCCGGTGAACTCAGCCCGCGCAGCGCGAGAATGAAGAAAACGCCCGAAACGAGATAGGCGAGCAAGGCCCATGCGGGAGTAACTGCATGTTCCATCGCTTACTTGTCCTTCTTCTTGTACATGGCGAGCATGCGCTCGGTAACGGCAAAGCCGCCGAAAATGTTGATGCTGGCGAGCACCACGCCGAGCAGGCCAAGCCATTTCGCCCCCGGCGCGCCGCTTGCCGCCGCTGCGATCAGCGCGCCGACGATAATCACCGAAGAAATCGCATTGGTCACCGCCATCAGCGGCGTGTGCAAAGCCGGGGTCACCGACCAGACAACATAATAGCCGACGAAGCAGGCCCGTACGAAGATGGAAAGGATACTTATGAAGTCCATTATAGGTGAGCTCCAGAAAATCCTCCCCCGCTGGGGGAGGTGGCAGCCCGCAGGGCTGACGGTGGGGGCCTGTCGGCACATAGTCGAACTATGCCGTCGGCGGCGCCATCAACGTCGCGAAGGACATCGGCAGCGGAAATACGAATGACTTCTATGCCTAATGCTCGCAATCGGGCATCACGACTTACATCACGTTTCGGACGATCACCCATGTCATGAGCGATACCATCAATCTCGATAGCGATGCGCTTTTCCGCACAATAGAAATCCACGACATGATTTTTGATTGGATGTTGCTTGCGAAACTTTACGCCCATGGGCTTGCCCTTGAGCAACCTCCACAGAAGAACCTCAGGCAAAGTCATTTCGCGGCGAAGCCTGCGCGCGCTTGCCAAAGCCTTCGGCGTATGATCTTCCATTTCAGCCCCCCTCCGTCAGCGCTGCGCGCTGCCACCTCCCCCAGAGGGGGAGGATTTTGAAGAGGCCACCGACTCTCACCCCAACAACCTCTCATGCACAACCTTGCCGTCCCTGGTCAGGCGGATCGCAGCTGTAATCTCGTCATCATCCGGCAAAACCGGCCTCCCCGCTTCCTTGTCCCAGAAGGCGGAGAGGAAGTTGAACAGGTTGCGCGCGAACAGCGCCGATGCATCCGCTGCCAGATGCGCGGGGGTGTTCGAATAGCCGATAATCTTGACGCCGTGCCTGACCACGACTTCGTCAGGCTTCGACCCTTCGACATTGCCACCCTGCCCGACTGCAAGATCGAAAATCACGCTGCCAGCCTTCATGCTGGCAATCTGCGCATCCGAAATCAGGCGCGGCGCGGCGCGGCCGGGGATCAGCGCGGTGGTGATGACGATATCCTGCTTGGCGATATGGCTTGATACCAGTTCGGCCTGCGCCTTTTGATATTCTTCCGACATTTCGGTGGCATAGCCGCCCGAACCTTCGCCTTCGATGCCTGCGACACTTTCAACAAAGACGGGCTTTGCGCCCAGGCTTTCAATCTGTTCCCTGGTGGCCGAGCGGACGTCGGTGGCGGATACCACCGCACCCAGGCGACGCGCGGTGGCGATTGCCTGAAGGCCTGCGACGCCGACACCCATGATGAACGCCTTGGCAGCCGTAATCGTGCCTGCCGCAGTCATCATCATCGGGAAGGCCTTGCCATAAGCGGCGGCGCTGTCGATGACCGCCTTATAGCCCGACAGGTTCGACTGAGAGGACAATATGTCCATCGATTGCGCACGGGTGATGCGCGGCATGAATTCCATCGCCAGCGCCTCGACACCCGCCGCAGCATAAGCATCGACACGCGCGCGCTGCCCAAAGGGATCAAGCCCCGCGACGATCCATGCGCCCTGCGCCGCACCTTTCAGCGCGCTGGGATCAGGCCCCTGCACGCCCAGCACGATTGTCGCATCCTTCACGACCGCGCCGGCGGCACCGATCGTGGCACCCACGGCTTCATAATCCGCATCGGAAATGGAGGCGGCTTCGCCTGCGCCCTTTTCCACGGCAACACTGGCACCCAGCCCGATGAATTTTTTCACCGTTTCGGGAGAGGCCGCAACCCGGGTTTCGCCGGGTGCGACTTCCTTGAGAACTGCTATTTTGGTCACGTTATGCGATGATCAGCACGACAAGAGCGGCAGCCGCAACCGTAGCCATGGCACCCCATTTCAGCAGCGACAGAAATCCCGAATAGGTTTCGGTTGCCGCCCGCATATCCTGATTTCCAGCCAACTCAGCCTCCCTAGCTATATGCCCGACTTCGGACCATGCGCGGCTCATAGCCAGATGGCGGTTATTGCTCAAGGGCCTCGACAACAGAAATTTTGTTGCATGCTTAATCGCCTCTTTACCTCTTTTTGTTACCGACAGGGCTCACCGGAGGCCCGACGGGATTTCAATGGCGGAAAAAGAGACACGATTGCTGATGCTTGTCGACGACGAGCCTGCCCAGTGCAGGCTGGTGTCGGCTATCGCCGGTCGTGCAGGCTGGCGGACGATATTTGCCCGCGACGCCGAAACCGCAATTGCGATGCTTGGCACACAAGACGGCATGATGCTCGACGCCATCCTGCTTGACCAATGGGTTCCGGGATCGGACGCATCGACTCTCATTGCCGAACTGAAATCGCGTCGACCGGCGCTGCCCGTCCTGCTGATGACCGCGATCGGTTCCACCGACAGCGCGATCGAGGCCATGCGCGCGGGCGCTTCGGATTATATTATAAAGCCGGTTGCGGCCGAACGACTGATCGCGGCACTCAGCCTTGCTGCCGAACATGCCAAGGATTTTGGCGAATTGCAGCCGCTGACCGAGAAAATCTCCCAATCGCTTGCTTTTGACGAGATTGTGGGGGCGGCTCCCGCGCTGCGCACCGCGCTTGCCATTGCGGCAAAAGCGGCGCGCAGCAAGGCACCCGTGTTCATCCAGGGGGAGGCCGGTGTCGGCAAGGAGGTTGTCG
Organism: Sphingomonadaceae bacterium; assembly: GCA_020847445.1. Classification (GTDB taxonomy): domain Bacteria; phylum Pseudomonadota; class Alphaproteobacteria; order Sphingomonadales; family Sphingomonadaceae; genus Sphingorhabdus_B. Next base: position 10,469 of record JADLBY010000075.1, read on the forward strand.
CCGACGCGGTGCATGCCGCCAGCCCACGGGCAAGGGCTCCTTTCCTCAAGGTCAATTGCGCCGCAATCGCGCCCAATCTTCTCGAATCCGTGCTGTTCGGGCATGAAAAAAATGCGTTTACCGGCGCATTTGACCGTCGCGTCGGCATATTGCAGCAGGCCGACGGCGGAACGGTGTTCCTCGACGAGATCGACCATCTGCCTTCCGAAACGCAAATCCGCCTTGTCCGGCTGCTGACCGAAGGCGAAATACAGCCGTTGGGATCGGCGCATAGCTATCGCATCGACGTCCGGCTGATCACCGCCTGCAATCGCAGCCTTTCGGCAAAGCTGGCAGACGGCAGCTTCCGCGAAGACCTGTTCTACCGCATCAATGTGGTGCAGTTGCTCATCCCGCCGCTGCGCGAGCGCACCGTCGACATTCCGGCTCTCGCGCGTCATTTCCTTGGCCGCATGGCAACACAACCCGGTCTGAGGAGCCTTGGCATCACCGAAGAGGCACTGGCGCTGCTGCGCAGCTATGATTGGCCGGGCAATGTTCGCCAATTGCAGAGCGCGCTGTTCCGCGCGGCAGTGCTGTGCGAACGCGATGCCCTGACACCGGACGAGTTTCCGCAGATTGCCGCCGCAGTCGGCAGGCGCACCGATGTCGTTTCAAACCATAATGAAGGCATAGGCGTCGCGCTCTATGAACAGGATGGCAATATGCGTCCGCTCGAAGAGATCGAAGCCGACGTTATCCGCCTTGCTATCGGCCATTATCGTGGGCGCATGACCGAAGTGGCCCGTCGTCTGGGCATCGGACGCTCGACGCTTTACCGCAAGCTTGCCGACCTCGGCATCGAAAGCAGCGCCGCCTGAACAAACGGGGCTGATTAAATAGGGACTGTCCCTATTTAATTCTGTCCGGTCAGCGCCGCGTCGCGCAACCCGCGCCAGACATGGATCGCCTGCACCGTCTCGGGCACGTCATGCACTCTGACGATGTGCGCGCCCTGCTCCACCGCCTTCATCGCGAGGAAAACCGAACCGCCAAGCCGTGCCTCCGCAGCGGCCTCGTTGGAAAGCGCACCGATCATCCGTTTGCGGCTGGCACCAAACAGGATCGGGCAACCGATGCCGTGGAACAGCGCCAGATTGTTGATCAGCACCAGATTGTCGGCGAGCGACTTGCCAAAGCCGATGCCCGGATCGATCAGGATGCTGTCGCGCCCGATGCCCGCTGCCTCAACCGCATCGACGCGCGCTTCCAGCCAGTCATATACCTCTGTCAGCACATCGCCATATTCGCCGCCCTTGTGCGGATCGCTCGACTGGCTTGGCGCGTGCATCAGCACCACGGGGCAAGCGGCAACCCTGGCGATTTCAATCGACCGGTCGTCGTACAGCAGCGCCGAAATATCATTGATCATCGCCGCGCCGGCCGACAGCGCTGCCTGCATCACCGCCGCCTTGCGCGTATCGACCGATACCGCCGTGCCGGACGCCGCAAGCTGACGGATTGCGGGCTCAATCCGCTTGATTTCGTCGCCTTCCCAAACCAGCGGTGCGCCGGGGCGCGTGGATTCGCCGCCCACATCAATGATGGCGGCACCCGCCGCAGCCATGGCCCCGCCATTCCGGGCAAGCGCTTCCGGATCATCGCCATGCCGGCCGCCATCAGAAAAGCTGTCCGGCGTACAGTTGAGAATGCCCATCACCCGTGGCTGGTCGAGCAGGATATTGCGCGCACCCAGTTTCAGCGCGGGCCGCGACGATGTGATGTTCGAAAACTGCTTCCGCGCCTTGTCGCCCAGCTCAACCGGCAGACTATCCAGATGCGCGTCCAGTTCGGTCAGCCGCACCAGCGCCTTCGATGCACGTTTGCCGCCATCGGTCAGGATTATCTCAAGCGCGGAAAAATAGACCATCGTCCCGGCAAGCCGCGCGGCCTGCCCGTCAAAGCCGATGGGCGTGTCGATAAATGCGCAGGGCCGGAGGTAAATCTGCCTCACGGCTCGTTGGCGAGCAGATAGGTCTGCCGTAGATCGTCGATCGACTTCAATTCACCCTCGCGGGTCTGGAAATACCAGTAGCTCCAGCCATTGCAGCTCGGCGCATTCATTGTCAGCGCGCCGATCTTGTGGATCGAACCATATTTGTCGTTCCATTTGAGCGAACCATCGGCGCGCACAATGGCCCCGAAGCGACGCTTCTTGTCGGTCAGCTGGGCGCCGGCGCGGATATAGCCATTCTCGACCAGTTGCCCAAAGGAAACGCGCGGCTGGGATTTGGGCGACTGCATGGTTTCCAATGCCGATTCATCGAGCGGCAATGCCGTTTCGATGCGCTCTTCGGCGACCTTGCAATAGGTTTCCTCACGCTCGCAACCGATCCAGTGCCGCTGCAGCCGCTTCGCGACCGCGCCGGTGGTGCCGGTACCGAAAAAGGGATCGAGCACGATATCGCCCGGATTGGTGCAGGCGAGCAGGATGCGATAGAGCAAAGCCTCCGGCTTTTGCGTCGGATGCGCCTTTGTGCCGTTCAGTTTCAACCGCTCCTTGCCACCGCAAATCGGTATCACCCAGTCCGATCGCATCTGCAATTCGTCGTTCAATGTCTTCATCGAGCGGTAATGAAATGTGTAGCGCGCCTTCTCGCTCTTGGCCGCCCAGATCAGCGTTTCATGCGCGTTGGTAAAGCGTGTGCCCTTGAAGTTGGGCATCGGGTTCGATTTGCGCCAGATGATGTCGTTGAGGATCCAGAAGCCCTCATCCTGCAACGCGGCGCCGACGCGGAAGATATTGTGATAGCTGCCGATGACCCACAGGGCGCCGTCGGGCTTCAATATGCGCCGCGCTTCGGCCAGCCATTCACGGGTGAATGTGTCATAGGCGGCAAAATTGTCGAACTTGTCCCAATCGTCATCCACGGCATCGACCTGGCTGCCATCGGGCCGCTGGAGATCGCCGCCGAGTTGGAGATTATAGGGCGGATCGGCAAAGACCATATCGACACAGGCATCGGGCAGCGACCGCATCGCCTCAACGCAATCCATCTTCAGGATGCGGTCGAGCGGCAGACCTGCCTTGTCGGTTTTCGCGACTTTGGTTGCGACCTTCGGCTTGACCGCAACTTTTTCCATAACACCCATTGAACGAGGCTCCCCGCCTGACCAGCGCAATTCAGGCGCCTGCGATGAGTCTTCGGGACTCGCAGGTCAAGCAGTTTCGGTCGGCGCGACTCGCCGGATTCCCGTGAGAAATCGCAAATATGGGCGGAACGAAAGGAGTCCGGCACAAGATATGGAGTCTCGCGATTCCGGCGGGACTCAACCCCTAGTGGTGTTGCCCGAAAGACTCACCGGCAACATTTTTACATTCAGTTACAATAATTCCAGCTGCGCAACCGGCGCAAAACTCCTCCGGTGAAGCGGCGTCGGGCCCAACCGGCGCAGTGCCTCCAGATGCCCGGCGGAGCCATAGCCCTTGTTCGACGCCCAGCCATATCCGGGGTGCATCGCGTCGTAACTGCGCATCAGCCGGTCGCGATGCTCCTTGGCGATGATGCTCGCCGCCGAGATACAGGGATGCAGCGCGTCGCCGCCAATCACCGCCTGTGCCGGATAGCGCCATGCAGGCAGCCGGTTGCCATCGACCAGCACCTGTACAGGCTCGACCGCCAAAGCCTCTACCGCGCGCGTCATCGCCAGCATCGTTGCCTGCAAGATGTTGATGCGGTCGATTTCCCCGACTTCGGCGATCCCGATCGCCCATCGGCAAGACCGCTTGATCCGGCGTTCCAGTTCGGCCCGACGATTGGCCGACAGCTTTTTGCTGTCATCCAGGCCTTCGATATCTTCTTCGCCAAGAATGACCGCTGCGGCAACGACCGGGCCAGCCAATGGCCCCCTGCCCGCCTCGTCCAC
>JADLBY010000076.1 GCA_020847445.1 Sphingomonadaceae bacterium
ATGCGCCGCGCGCGAGTTGAGGCATTGGCGGCAAAAGAAAAAGAGCTGGTACATCTTCTTTTTCCAACTGCCGTGGCTGCCGGAAAGGATGATGCTCGCCAATGACGCAAAGGCGGTGCGCGGAGCAGTCTTCAACACGGCGGCCAATAAGGACCGCTTTCCCCCGCAAGACCTGGATGTCTATGCCAAGGCCGCGCAGCAGCCCGCCGCCATGCAGTCGATGATCAACTATTACCGCGCCCTGCTGCGCTATCCCGAGGCACGCGCGGTGGGTGACGCGATGGTCGACACGCCGACGCTCGTCATCTGGGGTGAGAATGACCTTGCGCTCGACATCCACCTGCTCGACGGGATGGAGCAATGGGTGCCCAGCCTCACCGTCCACCGGCTGCCCGGAATCTCCCACTGGGTGCAGCAGGATGCACCGGATGAGGTGAACCGGCTGCTGACCCAATGGCTGGAACGCCCTGCCCGATGAGCGGACTGGAAATCGCGGCCGTCCTGCTCGGTATCGCCAACATTGTACTGATCATCCGCCGTTCGGTGTGGAACTATCCGTTCGCGATCGCGATGGTATCGCTCTATTTCGCCATTTTCCGCGAGGCGAAACTGTATAGCGACGCCGGGCTGCAGATCTTCTTCATCGCCGTGAATGCCTATGGCTGGTGGAGCTGGCAGCGGAACAAGGCCGATGCAGGCGAAATCATCATCGAGGAATTGAACGCCAACGGCATCGGGGCATGGATCGCGGGCTCGATACTCGCCACGCTCGCCTGGGGGCTGATCATGACCAATCACAGCGATGCCAGCTATCCCTTCTGGGATGCGGGGGTCGCGATGCTCTCGGTCGCCGGGCAGATATTGATGACCCGGCGGTTGATCGAAAACTGGTACTGGTGGATCGCGGTCAACATCATTTCGATCCCGCTCTACATTTTGAAAGGGCTCTATCTGACAGCGGGGCTCTATGCGCTGTTTCTGGCTTTGGCGATTGCGGGGCTGGTCGAATGGCGCAAGGTGCAGGCGCGACAGGCATGAAGCGCATCTGCCTCCACGGCCCGGAAAGCACCGGAAAGTCCACACTCGCAACGCGCCTTGCCGCGCATTTCGGCTGCGAGGTCGTTCCCGAATATGGCCGCGCCTATTGCGAGGCGCATGGCACCGATATCGGCATGGCCGAACTGGTGCATATTGCCGAAGCGCAGGATGCCATGAACCGCGCGGCGGCCTTGCGCGCGGCGGAGTTGCACGCGCCGCTAGTGCTGTTCGATACCGACCCGCTGATCACCGAAGTCTGGGCACGGATGATGTTCGGCACCAGCGACCCCTGGTTCGATCGCTTCACCGGATATGCCGACCTCTACCTGCTGCTCGACATCGACCTGCCCTTTGTCGACGATGGCCTGCGCGTCTATGCGAAGGCAGAGGAGCGGCAGCATTTTTTCGATCTGTGCAAGGCCGAACTGGAAGAACGCGATGTGCGCTTTGCCCTGATTCAGGGCGACGGGGAGGAGCGGGTTCGGGCCGCGCTTGAAGCGATTGCTGCCCACTGCTAGGGGCGCGCGATGACTGACCTTTCGCGCATCCGCAATTTTTCGATCATTGCCCATATCGATCACGGGAAATCGACGCTGGCAGACCGGCTGATCCAGCATACAGGCGGGCTTTCCGAACGTGAAATGTCGGCACAAGTCCTTGATAATATGGATATCGAGAAGGAGCGCGGGATCACGATCAAGGCGCAGACAGTGCGCCTCGATTACACCGCGCAGGAAGGCCTGAAATATGAGCTGAACCTGATGGACACGCCAGGGCATGTCGACTTCGCCTATGAAGTCTCGCGCAGCCTCGCCGCGTGCGAGGGCGCGCTGCTGGTGGTCGACGCGGCGCAGGGGGTCGAGGCGCAGACGCTCGCCAATGTTTACCAGTCGATCGAGCATGACCATGAAATCGTTCCCGTCATCAACAAGATCGATCTGCCCGCCGCCGATGTGGACAAGGTGAAGGCGGAGATCGAGGAAATCATCGGCCTGCCCGCTGACGATGCGGTTCTGACCAGCGCCAAATCGGGCATCGGCATCGCCGAAGTGCTCGAAAGCATCGTCACCCGTATCCCCCCGCCCAAGGGCGATCGCAATGCGCCGCTGAAGGCGATGCTGGTCGATAGCTGGTACGACCCCTATCTTGGCGTGGTCATCCTCGTCCGCGTGATGGACGGCAGCATCCGCAAGGGCCAGAGCGTCAAGTTCATGGCGGCGGGCACCACCCATCTGATCGACCGCGTCGGCTGTATGCGGCCCAAGATCGAGATACTCGACGAACTCGGCCCGGGCGAAGTCGGCTTCATCACCGCGCAGATCAAGGAAGTTGCGCAGACCCGCGTCGGTGATACCATCACCGATGCCAAGCGCCCCGCCGCCGAGCCGCTGCCCGGCTTCAAGGAGGTGCAGCCGGTGGTGTTCTGCGGCCTCTTCCCCACCGACGCCGCCGATTTCGAACAGCTGCGCGAAAGTATTTCCAAGCTGCGCCTGAACGATGCGTCCTTCAGTTTCGAGATGGAAACCAGCGCCGCGCTGGGCTTTGGCTTTCGCTGCGGCTTTCTCGGCCTGCTCCACCTGGAGATCATCCAGGAGCGGCTGAGCCGTGAATATGATCTCGATCTGATCACCACCGCGCCGTCGGTGGTGTACAAGCTGAAACTCGGCCGTTCGAAGACCGAGGATGCGCGTGACATGGAGTTGCACAACCCGGCAGACATGCCCGATGTCAACCGCATCGAGGAAATCCAGGAGCCGTGGATCGAGGCGACCATCTATTGCCCCGATGAATATCTGGGTTCGATCCTGAAGCTGTGCCAGGACCGGCGCGGCATCCAGAAGCAGCTGACCTATGTCGGTGGCCGCGCCCAGATCGTCTACGAACTGCCCTTGAACGAAGTGGTGTTCGATTTTTACGACCGGCTGAAGAGCATTTCACGCGGCTATGCCTCGTTCGATTATCACCAGATCGGCCACCGCGCGGGCGATCTGGTCAAGATGAGCATCATGGTCAATGGCGATCCGGTCGACGCGCTGTCGATGATCGTCCACCGCAGCACGGCGGAAGCGCGCGGGCGCGGCATGTGCGAGCGGCTGAAGGACCTGATCCCGCGCCACCTCTTCAAGATCCCCATCCAGGCGGCGATTGGCGGCAAGATCATCGCCCGCGAAACCATCGCCGCGCTGCGCAAGGATGTGACCGCGAAATGCTATGGCGGCGACATCACCCGCAAGAAGAAGCTGCTGGAGAAGCAGAAGAAGGGCAAGGCGCGGATGCGCGAATATGGCAGCGTGAGCATCCCGCAGGAGGCCTTCATCGCCGCGCTGCGGATGGGGGAGGAGTAAGCGGGCTAAGCGGCGTCGGCGATACGATATCGGGCTTCGGTATCGGCAACTGCTTGTTTCACATAATCCCCGATGAAGTCGAGCAGCGCACGGATATGTGGCTGCTGACGCCCGGCGGCGGTCGACACGAGCCAGCCGGGGGTCGTGAGTTCGGGGATTGGCGGAAAGAGGCGGACGAGGTTGCTGAGCGCATCGCCGATCAGGCAAGGCATCACGGCAGCGCCCATCCCTGCCCTTGCCGCCGAGATCACTGCAGACAGCGTGTTTGCGCGATGGGCAATCTGCATATCGGGGCCAAGGCTCGTCACCCATCGGTCAATCTGCCCCACACCCGACCCGGCGAAGCTTATGAACGGAAAGCGGGTGAGGCCTTCATAGCTGTTGGGCATGCCCAACTCGTCGGCCAGGTCACGACGGACATAGACGCTTTCACGCAATTCGACGATGCGGCGGATGACCAGACTTTCATCCTGCGGCGGGTTGCCGAAACGGATCGCGATATCCGCCTGGCCCCGCGCTATATCGAGTGCGCGGTCGTCGACGATGATCTCTGCCACCACTGCAGGATGCTGCGCGCGAAAGGCGGCGATTGCGGGCATCAGCCAGACATTGGTGGCGGATTCGACGGTGGTGAGGCGCACCGTGCCGCTGAGACGGCGGCCTTCGGCGGCGACCTTGTTTTGCAGCGCCTCCACCTCGCGTTCAACCGCTTCCGCATGCGGCAACATCGCCTGCCCCCGGACCGATAGCGTATAACCGCTCGGGCTCCGGACGAAGAGCGGGGTGCCAAGACCCTGTTCGAGCATGGTAATCCGGCGCGAGACGGTGGCCTGGGCAACCTTCAGGCTGCGCCCAGCAGCCAGCGTGCTGCCGGTGCGGGCGACGGCGAGGAAGAAGCGCAGATCGTTCCAGTCGAACATGGTGCGGATATAGCATCGGGTTATGCATTTTTGAATAACCGTTCGCCGAAAGAAATGCTCACACCCGCCAAAGCAAAGGCCTATCTGGGGGGTATCAGGAAAACACCCTCTCCCCCTATTTCCTGCAGACTAAGAACATAGAAGGATAAAACAATGACTTATGACTATCGCCTGCGCTCCGCCGTTGCCGCCCTGTTTGCGACGGCTTCGACCTTCCTCGTCGCGCTGACCACGATCACCGGACAGGCCGGGCTGGCCGGAGCACTGTAACAATAAGCGCCAAACGCGCCCTTTCTCTCCCCGGAATATGAGCGAACCCGGCAAGCAATTGCCGGGTTCTGCATTTTCGGCGCAGCGCCGTTTGCGCCATCGGCCAAGCCGCAATGCCAGCCATGGCTGGATCGCTTCGCATCCAGGTTTCCGGGCCGCCGTGACCCGCCGAAAACGTCGCTTGGCGACCGCGCCGAGGTCGCACAGGGGGGCCGACCGACCAATTTACACCCTTCACCGCAGGTAAACGCGCTTGCCTATCGTCTTAATTTGACTTTAACCCTGTCCCGTTACTAACCGTTTGGCAATCATGTCCGGCTGGTGTTGGCGGGGGATCAGGGGTCGTAGTGTTCGGCAAGAAAGAAACTGGCTTTGCCGCTGCCGGAAGTGGCGGCAATGTTGTGATTGCCGATGCAATGGTGCAACCCTTGCGGACCATGGCGGTACCTGACTGGCGGCAAAAACTGTCACAAATCGACTGGGTTCCCGATCTGGGCGAGGATATCGGCTCGCTGCGCTGGTTCCGCGGGCTGGCAAGCCTGACCATTTTGACCGTGGCAACATTGGCCTTCATGCCCGAATTCGGCCCGGTTTACGGTGCCCAGCCATCCATGCCCACGGCGTCGCAGATGGAAGAGGCGCGGGCGCAGATGATTACGCCGCTCGCCTTTGGCAGCGACACGGGCATGCGCATGGCGGCATCGGAAAATGTCGTTGCGCTGGCCGCCAGCCCCGAACGACCGCAAATCGAACTGACGGCGACGCTGGGTCGCGGCGACAGCTTTGCCCGCGTACTGCAGCGCGCAGGCGTGGGCGGTGAAGACGCCGATCGCGCGCTCGGCCTTGTCGCCGGAGCCACCTCGTTAACAGACATCGAGCCCGGAACGCCAATTGCCATCGTGCTCGGCCGTCGCCAGTCGAAAAATGCCGCACGCCCGCTGGAAAGCCTCGATTTCCGCGCCCGTTTCGATCTGCGGCTTGCGCTGCACCGAACCGATAGCGGCGCGCTCACAATCAATCGCCAGCAGATTGCGGTCGACTCAACGCCGTTGCGCATTCGCGGAACAGCGGGGCCCAGCCTGTATCGATCGGCCCGCGCGGCGGGCGCACCCGCCGAAGTGGTTCAGGATTTCCTGAAAGTGATTGCCGGGCGTACATCGCTGTCCAGCGTTGGCGCCGAGGACGAATTCGACATTGTCGTCGACTATAAGCGGGCGGCAACTGGCGAGGTCCGGGTCGGCGAGCTGCTTTTTGCGGGCATCGACCGTGGCGGAAAACCGCGCATCCAGATGCTCAAATGGAACACCGGCAACAGCAGCCAATGGTTCGAAGCGTCGGGCGTGGGTGAATCGCGCGGCGCCCTGAGCCGCCCCGTCAATGGCGGCATCAGTTCGGGCTTCGGCATGCGCCGCCACCCCATATTGGGCTATAAACGCATGCATAGCGGGCTTGATTTCAAGGCTGGTTATGGCGCACCGATTTTTGCGGCGACCGACGGTGTCGTTGCCTATGCCGGGCGCAAGGGCGGCTATGGCAATTATGTGCAGCTCAACCATGGCGGTGGTGTCGCCACCGGCTATGCGCATATGAGCCGGATCGCGGCAGCGCCGGGCCAGCGGGTCAGACAGGGCCAGATCATCGGCTATGTCGGCTCGACCGGCCTTTCGACCGGCCCGCATCTGCATTACGAACTGTATCGCAACGGTCGACCGATCAATCCGCTGTCGATCACCTTCACCCAGCGCGCGCAACTCTCCGGTGGTGACCTTTCCCGCTTCAAGAACGAGCTGGCGCGGCTGAAAGCCGTCAAGCCGGGCGCAGCGCTGGCCCCGATGCCGGTATCGACGCACCGGAATGCCACGCCGACACGCGAAATCGACCGGATTTCGGCCGCGAAGGTCAAATCGAACGGAAGCGCGCTTTAGGGCATCCGCCCGATCTACGCCGCACCGGCCGTGTCGCCGCCGACGCCAAGGGGAATATGCGGAATTGAGTAGACCGCCCGCCTCGGCTAAGCCGCCATCATGACAAGCCCAAGCTATCCCAACACCCGCCTTCGCCGCAGCCGCGCAACCGCATGGAGCCGCGCGATGGTGCGCGAAACGCTGCTGACCCCCGCCGACCTGATCTGGCCGCTGTTCATCACCGAAGGCGATGCGGTGGAGGAGCCCGTCGCGTCGCTCCCCGGCGTCTCGCGCTGGTCGGTCGACCAGATCGTGGTGCGCGCGAAAGAGGCAATCGATCTGGGCATTCCGTGCATCGCGCTGTTCCCCAACACCCAGGCCGGCCGCCGCAGCGATGATGGGGCGGAGGCGCTCAACCCCGACAATCTGATGTGTCGTGCGATACGGGCCATCAAGCAGACGCATGGCGATGCCATCGGCATCCTTACCGACGTCGCGCTCGACCCATATACGGCCCATGGGCAGGACGGGCTGGTCGACGATGCGGGCTATGTCCTCAACGATGACACCGTCGGCGTGCTTGTCGACCAGGCGATCAATCAGGCGCGCGCAGGGGCGGATATCATCGCGCCTTCGGACATGATGGATGGCCGCATCGGCGCGATCCGCCGCGCGCTCGAAATGGACGGGCATGTCAATGTCCAGATCATGAGTTACGCCGCCAAATATGCGAGCGCCTTTTACGGCCCGTTCCGCGATGCAGTGGGCTCGGGCGGGCTTTTGAAGGGCGACAAGAAAAGCTACCAGATGGATCCGGCCAACAGCGACGAGGCGCTGCGCGAGGTCGCGATGGACATTGCCGAGGGCGCTGACAGCGTGATGGTAAAGCCCGGCCTGCCCTATCTCGATATTATACGTCGTGTGAAGGATGGCTTTGAAGTTCCTGTTTTTGCGTATCAGGTATCGGGCGAATATGCGATGATCGAGGCCGCCGCCGCTGCAGGGGCTGGCGATCGTGATGCCCTCGTCCTCGAAACCCTCACCGCTTTCAAACGCGCCGGGTGTTCGGGTGTGCTGACCTATCACGCCGCCCATGCGGCACGCTTGTTGCAGCGTTAGAAGAATTTCACGCGAAGAGCGCGAAGGGGCGAAGTTTCGCGAAGGGGGGTTGCGATGGACGTTGAGGAGTTGTCTGCCATCGCCGTAGATTGTGGCTTGCAGGTCCATAAGGATTTGGGCCCCGGCATGCTCGAATCCGCTTATGAAGCGGTGATGGCACATCTTATGATGAAAAAGGGACTTTCTGTCGAACGACAGGTGCGGACCTATTTAAAATTCACCGGGCTACATGTCGGACTATTGATGAATTTCTCGACAGAGAAGTTCACCGACGGACTGAAGCGTATCGTCAACAACCACTTCGCCACAGAAAATTCGCGTCTAAGTATAAATCATTCCCCTTCGCGAAGCTTCGCACCTTCGCGCCCTTCGCGTGAAATCAAATCGCCCTGACGTCGGGCGAACGGGTTGCCCGGGAGGTTGCAACAGCATTGTAGTGCGGGAACCACACCCGCCTCCAATATAGCTGGCCGGTTATGCGCAAAGCATTTAGACACTGGCCATGTCCGAATTCCGCCTCGAAACCCCGCGCCTCATCCTACGCGACTGGCGGGAGGAGGATATCGATCCCTTCCACGCCATCTGTTCCGACCCTGTCGTCATGGCAACGCTGGGGCCGTTGATGTCACGCAGCGAGGTCGCGGCGCTGGTGGCGCGGATGTACCGGATGCAGGTGGAACTGGGCCATTGCTTCTGGGCGATGGAGCGCAAGGCGGATGCGCAGCTGATCGGCTGGTGCGGGATCATTCGCGGGCGGCCGGGCACATCGATAGACGGCAAGCCCGAGGCGGGTTGGCGGATGACGCCTTCGGCCTGGGGCAAGGGCTATGTCACCGAGGCCGCAAACGCATCGGTGCAATGGGCATTTGATACTTTGCCCGACGATGCCGTGTGGGCGATAACCAACACCGACAACCGCCGTAGCCGTGCGGTGATGGAGCGGATCGGCATGGTGCGCGACCCCTCGCTCGACTTTGATCACCCGCAGGTGCCACGCGATAGCCCATTGCTAAGCCACGTCACCTATCGCATGGGTCGCGGGGAATGGGCGGGGAATCGGACAAAAGGATGAACGAAGCAGGCAGGTTGCGCGGACGGGCGCTGTTCGTCCTCACCATCTTTACCGGCAGTTTCCTGCTCTTTCTTGTCCAGCCGATGATCGCGCGCATGGCCTTGCCGCGGCTGGGCGGCGCACCGGCGGTCTGGAACAGCGCGATGCTGGTCTATCAGGCGCTGCTGCTCGCGGGCTATGCCTATGCCCACCGGCTATCGCGCGAGGCACCGCAGCGGCAGGCGGCGGTGCATCTGGCCGTGCTTCTGCTCGCGGCCCTGTGGCTACCGATCGGGCTGGCGCGCTTTGCCATCCCGGCGGACGCATCGCCGGTTTTCTGGGTGCCCTGGCTGCTTCTGGCGTCGATTGGCCCGCTGTTCTTCGCGGTCGCCGCGCAGGCACCGCTGATGCAACGCTGGTTCGGTCTCGCGGGCAATAGCGGCGAACCATATGCGCTCTATGCCGCTTCCAACCTTGGCAGTTTCGGCGGGCTGATTGCCTATCCATTGCTGGTCGAGCCCAGCCTGCCGACGCCTGCGCAGACATGGCTTTGGACCGGGCTTTATGTCCTCCTCTTTCTGCTTGTGCTCGTCTGCGCACGCGCAATCTGGGCGAGCAAGGGCAGCGTGAGCGCCATGACCCCGGAAACGGCACCTCCCATTAGCTGGCGCCAGCGGCTCTACTGGATCATGCTCGCCGCCGTGCCGTCGGGCCTGATGCTTTCGACGACGTCGCACCTGACCACCGACTTGATGGCGATGCCGCTGATCTGGGTGATCCCGCTGGGTACATATCTGCTCAGCTTCACCGTCGCCTTTGCCGACAACCGCATGCCGGCAAATGTTCTGAGCCGCTTCGCGCCCGCCATATTGCTGGTCGGCGGCGCATCGACATTCCTGCTCTGGGGTTCGGCGGTTCTCACCGGGTTGGCGGTCAGCACGATTTTGCTGTTTGTCGTCGCGGTCGCGCTGCACACTGAAATGTATCGCACCCGCCCCGATGTCGCGCGGCTCACCGATTTCTACCTGATGATGTCGGTCGGCGGCGTGATCGGCGGTTTCTTCTGCGCGATTGTCGCGCCGCTTCTGTTCAACTGGACATGGGAACATCCGATCCTGCTGGTTGCCGCCGCCCTGCTGCTGCCGCCATCGCGGCTGTTTTCGCTCGGCGAAGAAGAAACTTTCGGGCGCAATGGCTGGACGGTCGCCAGCCTGATCATCGCACTCGCCGCGCTTGGCATCGGCCTCTATGTCGGCAAGTCGATGGCTGTCGAAACCAGCCATCTGCGAACCGCGCTGATCGCCATCATCCTGATCGCGGGGATTATCGTTGCCGGGCGCCGCGTCGCGCTGGCGATCGTGCTGGCCGGTGCGATGCTTGCAAATGGCGGCTGGAACCATACCGAACTGAGCGGCAACGGATCGCGGATGCGCAGCTATTTCGGCACCTATACGATCAGCCAGAGCGAGGATGCGAGCGTGCGCTGGCTGAGCCACGGCACGACGATGCACGGGATGCAGCTGATGCGGCAGCCGACCTTGCCGATCAGCTATTATGGCCCGGGTTCGGGCATCGGCATCGCCGCGCGCCGGGCCGAAGACCTATTCGGCGCGCAGGCGCAAATCGGCGTGGTCGGCCTCGGCACCGGCACGCTGGCATGCTACAAACAGCCCGGCCAGACCTGGCATTATTTCGAAATCGATCCGCTGATGGTCGAAATTGCGCGCGACCGGAAGATTTTCACTTTCCTCGACAAATGCGCGCCCGATGCGCAGATCCATCTGGGCGACGCCCGGTTGACGCTGGCGGAGCAGCCCGATGCCAGCTTTGATCTGCTGGCCATCGATGCCTTTTCGTCGGACTCGATCCCGCTGCACCTGCTGACGAAAGAGGCGTTCGAGGTTTACCGGCGCGTGCTGAAACCCGACGGGATATTGCTCGTCCATATCTCCAACCGCCACATCGATCTGAACCCCGTGGTTGCGGCAGAGGCGGCGGCGGGACAATGGGCGGCGGCGCTGCGGTTCGACAGTCCGCCGGTTGCTGCCCTCAATCGGGGAATGCGCCCGTCGCAATGGATCGCGATGAGCCCCGATGCAGCCAGGCTCGCCCAGCTGACCGGCATGGTTTATGACCGGCGACCGGCCTATTATTATCCCGACCGCTGGATAAAGCTGAAGCCGCCACGCAGCGATGACCGTTGGACCGACGATTATGCCTCGGTCCTCCCCTATGTCTCCTTCCTGAAAGTGATACGATGATCCACCGGCCCGATATTTCCATAATCCCGATCCATGGTAAGACCCCGCAAATCGACGACAGCGCCTTCATTGCGCCGGGGTGCCGGATCATCGGCGATGTCACCATCGGGCCCGAGGCGAGCATCTGGTATAATTGCGTGCTGCGCGCCGATGTCAGCCGCATCGTCATCGGGGCGCGGACCAACATCCAGGACGGCAGTGTCGTCCATTGCGACGGCCCCAAGCCGGGCGAACCTGAATGCCCGACGATCATCGGCGATGATGTTCTGATCGGTCATATGGCGATGGTGCATGGCTGCACGATCCGGAACCGCGGTTTCATCGGCCTGGGCGCGATCATCATGAACGGCTGCGTGGTCGAGGAGGACGGGATGCTCGGCGCGGGCGCGCTGCTCCCCGAAGGAAAGACCATCGGGCCAAAGGAATTATGGGTCGGTCGCCCCGCCAAGCTGGTGCGCGAACTGCCCGAGCCCGCGCTGATCGGCATGCGCATGGGCGTCGCGCATTATGTCGAAAACGGAAAGGCGCACGCGAAGGCGGTGGCGGGTTCCTAATCGCTTCATCCAAAGACGCGAAGGCGCACCCTTCTTGGCGCCTTCGCACCTTCGCGTGAAATAATCTAATCCTGCGTCAGAACTTCACCCGAACCGTCACCCGCCCATTGATCGGCGCGCCAGGGGTGATGTTGTTGTTGTTATGCGCATCGGCGAAATAATCGGTGTCGAACAGATTTTCGACATTTGCCTGCAACTGCACCTTTTCGCTGACGTCGTAAAACAAGGCCGCATCGACGCGGGTGTAGCTGGGCAGCCTGGTTGTCGTTGCGCTGGTGCGGATGGCGGCAAACTGGCTCGACTGGTGGATCAGCCCAAGACCGACGCCAAGCGCATCGTTCACATCATAGCGGTTCCATAGCGAGAACTGGTGCCTGGGCAATTGCGCCAGCCGGACGCTGTCATTCCCGCGCAGCGCCCCATCCTGCCAGGTATAGCCGACGCTCAACTGCCAGTCGGGCAGCACGCGCCCGGCAAGCGCGAGTTCGACACCCTTGGTCCGCGTCTTGCCGATATTGATGCTCGTCAGCGGATTGGCCGGATCGGGCGTGGTCGCATTGCTGCGATCAAGCTGGAACAACGCGGCCGTCACATTGAGGTTCGGCCGGATATCCCATTTCGCGCCCAGTTCGTAATTGGTGAACTTTTCCGGTGCCAGATTTTCCTGCGTCGTCGTCAGCGAGACGAACTGGTCGCCCGAACGCGGCAGGAAGGAACGGCTATAGCTTGAATAGACCGAGACATTTTCCTGCGGCTTCCAGATCAGGCCGAAGCGCGGGCTGACCTTGGCATCGCTGCGCGCAAAGTCGCGATCAATTGCCGGAATGAAGTCTGTACCGTTGATGCGGAAATGGTCGTAACGCACGCCGATAACCATGTCGAAATGCGCGCCGATGCCGATCTGATCCTGCGCATAGGCTGAAAAGAATGCGACGTCCGATACCGTATTGCGCGACGGCGTGGTGAAGCCGACCAGCGGATAGACCGGATTGGTCAGGCTGAAGACGTTGCCCGGGGTGAACACCCGGTTGAAGCGCATATTGTGCGTTTTCTGGTCGCCATATTCGATGCCGAACAACAGCTTGTGCTCCAGCGCGCCGGTCGCGACATCCCAGATGAGGTTCGCCTGCGCGATCATGTTCTCGCGCGTGGTCGGGTCCGAATAGGCGTCGAGCACAACCGTGTTGGCGGCGGTGGCCGCGCCATTGGCGAACGCATTCACATACAGCTTGTCATAATCGCCATAGAGCAGGGTGCTCGTAAATTTCAGATTTTCCGCCAATTGACCGTCCAGCCGCAGCTTGGCGATATGCGCCTCCAGCGTGGTGCGGTTGAGGCCCGGAATACCGAAGAACAGGCGATCATAGCCACGGACCGGTATGTTGGGCTGCCCAGCAGCGGTGGCTATGGAGGGAACGCCGCGATCGGGAACGCGGTCGTCATGCACATATTCGTATGACAGCCCCAGCTTCCAGTCGTCGCTCAGGTCGACCGCGACATAGGGGTTCCATGCATAGCGTTCGCCATCGACATGGGCGCGGTCGCTTTCAAGCGCCTCATAGGTGGCATTGAGGCGGACGGCGGCCCTGCTGCCAAGCGGGGCATTGAGGTCCGCCGACAGATCCCACCCGCCGAAACTGTTGATGCTCGCCCGGGCGGCACCAAAGCTTTCGTCGGCCACCGGCGTTTTCTGCACGCGGTTGATGATACCGCCGCCACCGCCGCGCCCGAAGATCAGCGCATAGGGGCCCTTGAGTATCTCGACGCGCTCGACATTGTAGAGCCCGCGATAATATTGCACGTCGTCGCGCACGCCATCGAGGAAGAAGTCGGCGGTGGTATTCTGTCCGCGCAGCGTGATCTGGTCGCGATTGCCTTCACCCTGCCCCACCGTGGCACCCGGAACATAGCGCAGCACATCGCCCAGACTATATTGCGCCTGATCATCGATCTGCGCGCGGGTGACGACATGGATAGTCTGCGGAACGTCGAGGATCGGGGTGTCGGTCTTGGTCGCGGTGACAATATCCTGCGCGACATAGCCGGTGCTGGCCCCTGTGACGATGATGGTCCGGCAATTCTCGCACTGGTCCGCGCCATATTCATCAAATGCATCGGCCTGCGCCGGCGTCGCCAGCGCAAAACACAGTGCCAGCGCCGAGATACCTGCCTGAATTTTCATTGTCCCAAACCCTTATTGCGAAATATTCTCATTATTATTGCGGCGCTGTATTGCGAATCGTTATCATGTGCAATTGCAAAATTGGCAGCCGGTTGAACTTTTCCGGAATCGGGGTAGAAGGGCCCCAATTCTCATTTCCCGCTCGCGTGAAAGGAATGGGGCAAGGCCGGTTTTCCGCGGCCCTGCCCTTTCCCCACCACTCCCGCAAACAGGTGGGGCGCGGCAGTCGAAGACAAGGAAAGCACAAGGTGAAAGCAACCATCTGGCATAATCCGGACTGCGGAACCTCACGCAAGACGCTCGCCATCCTGCAGGAAACGCCGGGCATCGAACTGACTGTCATCGAATATAAGAAGGTGCCATTTGATCGCGCGAAGCTGGCGCAGCTGCTCGATGACGCCGGGCTCAGCCCGCGCGAAGCGTTGCGCACGCGCGGATCACCCGCCGAGGAACTTGGGCTGATCGACGGTGCAAGCGATGCCCGCATACTCGACGAAATGGCCAAAGACGGTATTCTGGTCGAACGCCCGCTGGTCGAAACCGAAAAGGGTGTGCGGCTGTGCAGGCCGCAGGAAAAGGTGCACGAGATACTCTAGTAAAGGCCCGTGGCCCTTGCCGCCGCCGTCAACGGCCGGGTTTCAAACTGCTAAACCTGGGGTCAGGCAACGTCGCGCTCGATACGTTTCGAAAACAGCGCGCAGGCATCGGCATGCTCCATCGGGCGACCGAAATAATAGCCCTGGATCTTGTCGCAGCCAAATTGCTGGATCATCGCAAGCTCATGCTCGTTTTCGACGCCTTCAGCCGTCGTCGCAATGTCTAGCGCATCGGCCATGGCGACGACCGCACGGATGATTGCGATACATTCGGCCTTGCCCTTGGCGGCGCCAGTCACAAAGCTGCGATCGACCTTGATGGTGTCGAACCGGATATTGCTGAGATAGCCAAGCGAGGAATAACCGGTCCCGAAATCGTCGAGCGACAGCTTGATACCCAGCTTGCGGATGCGGTCGAGCACCTGCACCGCCAGTCCGCCGTCGCGGACAAAGATGCTTTCGGTCACCTCGATCTCCAACCGCCAGGCAGGCAGGCCGGTATCGTGCAGCGCCTGGACCACCGATTCGACGAAGCCGGGGCTGGTCAGCTGATCGACCGAGACATTGACCGCGACCTTGACATGGTCCGGCCATTTGGTCGCATCCGCGCAGGCGCGGCGCAGCACCCAGTTGCCGATCGGCACAATCAGCCGTGCATCTTCCGCGACCGGAATGAATTTCACTGGTGAAACCATGCCGAATTTGGGATTGGTCCAGCGCAACAACGCCTCGAACCCCGATATGGCATGATCGCCATTCGCCGCGACCACCGGCTGATATTGCACATGGAACTGATCTTCCTTGAGCGCGTTGCGCAGCTCGAACTCCAGGACGCGCCGTTCCTCTGCATTGGCGTGCAGCTTGTGCTGATAGCTGTGATGCGTGTTGCCGCCTTCGTCCTTCGAGCGGTACAGCGCCAGATCGGCGCTGCGCATCAGCAGCTCCACCGTGCGACCGTCGAGCGGGCCGACGGCACTGCCCACGCTTGCGCCGATATAGAGCGTATTCTGATCGACATCATAGGGCTTGGACAGCGTTTCGATGATGTTTCTGGCGACCTTCGCGACACGGTTCGAATCCGAAGCGTCTTTCAGCACGACCGCAAATTCGTCACCACCCAGGCGGCCACATAGTTCATTCTCGGTCATTATCATGCGCAGTCGCTTGGCAACCTGCGCAAGCAGCCGGTCGCCGACCGGATGGCCGAGCGTATCATTGACTGCCTTGAAGCGATCGAGGTCGATCATCATGAACCCGCAGCGGCGACGCCAT
Organism: Sphingomonadaceae bacterium; assembly: GCA_020847445.1. Lineage (GTDB taxonomy): Bacteria > Pseudomonadota > Alphaproteobacteria > Sphingomonadales > Sphingomonadaceae > Sphingorhabdus_B. Next base: position 15,513 of record JADLBY010000076.1, read on the forward strand.
TGGTCGGCCTCGGTCAGTGCCTGGCCCAGTGCTTCGGTCAACTGGAGGCGGTTGGGCAGACCGGTCAGCGTGTCGAAACGCGCAAGATGCGAAATCTTCTCTGCCGACTCGCGCTGTTCGGTAACGTCCGAACCCACGCCGCGGAATCCAAGGAACGCACCGTCATCCGACTGGCGCGGCGATGCCGACAGCTCCCACCATCGGCGAAAGCCGTTGATGGTTACCGGCACGATGATGTTGGAAAAGGCCTCGCGCCGTTTCAGCTTTTCGGCAAGGTCGTGCAGTTCTTCGGGATAGCGCCCCGTCTCCCACGAATCACCGGCAATCAGCTTGAGCAGCGGCTGCCCCTCGATGATCTTGGGTTCGGCATCAAGCGCGCGCGCAAAACGGGGGCTGGCATGCGTGACGCAGCGGCTGGTATCGGTTTGCCAGAGCCAGTCGGCCCCTGTATCTTCAAATTCGCGCAGCAGGAGGCTGACCGTTTCCGATTTTTCGTGCAGGACATTGCTGGCCAGTTCGAACAGCACCTGGGCCTTTGCACTCCGCAGCACGCCGAACACCATCAGCGTCCCCAATGCGCCGGTAGCCAGCGCGAGGTAATATTGTTCGTGCAGGATCCAGCCAATGAAGCCACCTGCTGTCGCCACGGTGATGAATGCCATCGCCGCCAGCGGCAGGCTGGGCATCACCATCGACGCATAAACCATCATCGCAAGGCAGACCGACCAGATCCCCAGCCATTGCGGCATTGCACCATAGACGCCGAAAAAGGGCAGCGTGGTGCCCCAGATCAAGCCATTGACGGCAGAATTTCTGCCCATCTGCCTGAACTCGGCGCGGGTCGCATGTCCATTTTCAACAATTTGCGGATTGCGCAGTTTCCCGAACCAGATGGCGGTATAGCCAATCAGCACGCATCCCCATGTTGCCAGCGCCCAGATTGGCGCTTCGCTGAAATTGATCGCGAGCATCAATGTGCCGCATACCAGCGTCGCCAAAAGATGCGGAATCGTGCGATCCTTGATCGACCGGGCCTGAATCTCCTCAAGCTGGGCAGCCTCTATTCCGCCCGGATTTTCAAATCCGAGCAAGGCTTTTGCAGAAATGTCCTGCGGCAATTCGTGGCTTGAGTCTTTTTTGGTCACGCCCCCGGATTAGCGCCAGAAACTTACTTATTCGTAAGCGTCCGGCGCTTCCAAAGTGAAAAATCAGGGGATGCGAACCGGTCAGGCCGCTATGGCATATGGCTGGATTTCGCCCGACAGGTAAAGATTGCGTGCCTTGGCACGGCTGAGCTTGCCCGAGCTGGTGCGCGGCAGGGTGCGTGGAGGAACCAGTTCCACAACGCAATTCATGCCGGTCACCGAACGTACCTTGTCCTTAATCTGTTCGCGCAGCTTGGCGCGCTCCGCCTCGTCCGAGGTGCGGCACTGGACGAGCACAGCCGGCGTTTCCTCGCCGCCATTGCTCACCGAGAAGGCGGCAATGTCGCCAGCCTTGAACCCCGGCAGTTGTTCGACCGCCCATTCGATATCCTGCGGCCAGTAATTTTTGCCGTTGATGATGATCATGTCCTTGGCGCGGCCAACGATATATATGTAGCCGTTGGACATATAGCCCATGTCGCCGGTGTCGAGCCAACCATCCTGCATGCAGGCTTCGGTCGATTCCGGATCGCGGAAATAGCCTGCCATCAGCGACGGGCCGGTGCACCAAACCTTGCCGATCATGCGGTCGGGCAGGATGCCACCATCGGCATCGCGCACCTCGATCGCCATGTCCTTCACCGCCTTGCCGCAATTGACGATCGCGCGATAGCGGGTCGGGCGGTCGGGCGATCCGGGCACCCCGGTCAGTTCACTCTCCTCGACCAGTTCGACCTCGATGCCCTCACCCGGGGGCATGATCGACACCGCAAGCGTCGCCTCGGCAAGGCCATAGCTTGGCAGGAAAGAGGTTGCCTTGAACCCGGCATCGCCAAAGGCATCGACAAATGCCTGCATGACGTCAGGCCGGATCATGTCCGCGCCATTGCCCGCCAGCCGCCAATGGCCGAGCCTGAAGCGTTCGGAAACATGCGTCTGGCTGGAAATCCGGCGCGCGCAGATATCGTAGCCGAAGGTCGGGGAATAGCTGATGACATTGCCTTCGGCGCGGCTGATCATATCCAGCCATGCCAGCGGGCGTCGGGCAAAATCCTCGGTCTTCATATAATCAGTCGACACCTGGTTGGCGACCACCGACAGGAAGCAGCCGACAAGGCCCATATCGTGATACCAGGGCAGCCAGGAAACGCAGCGATCGCCCGCTTCAAGCTGCATCCCGTGCGCATGCGCCGAAAGATTGTTGAGCAGCGCCTTGTGCGTCACCGCAACGCCGTGCGGAAAGCGCGTCGAGCCACTCGAATATTGCAGATAGCAGACTTCATCCGTGGTCGCCTGTGGCAGTTCGGTCTTCAGCGCGATGCGATCGTTGAACTCGGCCCAGTCAATGCCTTCGACATTGCAGCGCTTTGCCGCCTCGCCTGCCATTTCGGCCAGTTCGGGCGGGAAGAACAGGATCGACGGATCGCTGCTTTTAAGCTGGACGATGATCTGGTCGATATAGCTTTCCTTACCGCCGAAGCTGGTCGGCAGCGGCAGCGGCACCGGCCAGGCACCGGCATAGACGCAGCCGAAAAACAGCGCGGCAAAGTCCGGTCCGGTTTCGGCGATCAGCGCGATGCGGTCTTCCTTCTTCACGCCATGGCTGATCAGGCGATAGGCGACATCAAGCGCATCCTTGCGCATTTCGCAGAACGGATAGGGTTGCGCCAGTTCGCCGCGCATATCGTGAAAATTGAGGCCGCGCGCCCCTTGCGCTGCATAATCGAGCGCGTCCCCCAGAGTTTCAAAGTCTGAAAACCGGCGCTCCAACGTGTCGCTGGAGGGCGTGGGCGTTAGACCTGCCATATGCTTTCCCTTAATCTTGCGATCCCTAATCGGGCGATGGTACACGAGCTTTGGAGTTCAAATTTCGACCCGACTGTGGCAACATTGCGGCGTGGCAGATGAACCAAAACGAAACAGATCGCCTAAGCCATTGAATCCGGTCAGGTTACGCGACCTCGCATTACATTATGTCGGGCGTTATGCCACCAGCCGGAAGAAGCTGTCCGACTATCTGCAGCGCAAGTTGCGCGAGCGCGGATGGGAGGCGGACGGGCAGGCCGACATCGACGCGCTGATCGGCGACTTTGTCCGGCTGGGCTATATCGACGATGCGGCATATGCCGCAGCACGTGCCCGGACGTTGGCAGCGCGCGGCTTGGGAAAACGGCGCGTGCGCGACGATCTGCGCTCAAAGGGCATTTCCGAAGTCGATGCACAGGATGCAGAAGACGATGTAGCGGCGCAGAAATGGCAGTCTGCCGAACATTTTGCCCGGCGCAAGCGGATCGGCCCCTATGCAAGCATCCCCGCTTCGGATGAGCAGAAGCGCAAGCAGTTTGCCGCTTTCCTGCGTGCAGGGCACGAGTTCGAAGTTGCCCGCAGGTTCGTCAACGCTTCACCCGGAGACGAAGTGGAGGCAGACTAGGCCGATGAACCGCCGATTCGTCCTCGCGGCCCTGCCGCTCCTCGTCGCCCTGACCGCCGCAACGCCCGCGAAAAAGGCTGCTCCACCCCCTGCGCCGCTGCCCGATCTGGTCAAGGTGGTGCTGACCACCGAAATCGGTGCGATCGAACTCGAACTCGACGCCAGGCGCGCACCGATCGCAACGCGCAACTTCGTGCGTTACGTCGACCAGCGGCGGTTTGACGGCATCAGTTTTTATCGCGCGATGAAGCTGCCCTGGGGCGATCAGCCGAATGGCCTGATCCAGGCCGGCACCCGCGGCGATCCGAAGCGGGATTTGCCGCCGATTGCGCACGAAACAACCGACCAGACCGGGATCCTCCACAAAGCCGGGGCGATATCGATGGCACGCTGGGCACCGGGGACGGCCAGGGGCGATTTCTCCATCCTGTTGTCGGACATGCCTAGCCTTGACAGCGACCCCAAGTCCACCGACCCCGAGGCGCGCGCGGGCTATACCGCCTTTGGCCGTGTTTCGGCCGGAATGGAGGTGGTGCGCCAGATTTTCGACGCACCGATCTCGGCAACGCTCGGCGAGGGCGCGATGAAGGGGCAGATGATCGCCAAACCGGTGAAGGTGCTTAC
>JADLBY010000077.1 GCA_020847445.1 Sphingomonadaceae bacterium
AAGGCACGGGCGCCGCGGATCGTATAGCCCTGATTGGCCAGCAAATCCTGTATCCGGTCGAGCAGCGCAACATCCGACGGCCGGTACAGCCGCCGCCCGCCCGCGCGTTTCAATGGCTGGAGCATCGGGAACTGTTCTTCCCAATAGCGCAGGATATGCGTCCTCACACCCAGCCGTTCGGCCATCTCGCCTATCGTCAGAAATGCGTCTGGTGCCTTGTCCATGGCCGATTATTTGACCTTGTGGCGCAGGCCCTGGCTGGCACGGAATGTGAGCACGCGGCGCGGCGTGATCGGCACTTCGACGCCTGTTTTGGGATTGCGTCCGATGCGTTGCGCCTTGTCACGCAGCACAAAGGTTCCGAAACCGGAAATCTTCACATTCTCGCCCGCAACCAGTGCATCGAGAATATGATCGAGCAGCGATTCGATCATCGCCGAGGCATCCGCCCGCGAAAGGCCAATATGCCGATTGATAGCTTCTGCAATATCCGCGCGCGTCAAAGTACCAGCGTCCGCCATGCTTTCACCTCCGATGTTCACGCGACCCCCCGTGATTCATGGGAACATAACGCAATTTCAGAGGGATGTAAAATGGCAGACGAATTTTTACTCGTCCGGTTTCGGGTCACATGCGAACGACCGACGCACCCCATGTGAAACCACCGCCCATCGCCTCCAGAACGACGACATCACCCGCCCTGATCCGGCCATCGCGCACGGCACCATCCAGCGCCAGCGGCACCGAAGCGGCGGAGGTATTGGCATGTTCGGCAACGGTCAACACGACGCGTTCGGCCGCCAATCCCAGCTTTTTCACGGTAGCATCGATGATGCGCGCATTGGCCTGATGCGGCACGACCCAGTCGACGTCCGTCGGCTCCAGCCCGGCCTGGTCCAGCACCTCGTGCATCACGCTCGCCAGATTGGTCACGGCATGGCGGAAAACTTCGCGCCCCTGCATCCGCAGCTTGCCCACCGTCCCGGTGGTCGAGGGCCCGCCATCGACATAGAGCAGTTCGTTATGCTTGCCGTCGGCATGAAGCTGCGTCGCCAGCACGCCGGCTTCGCCTGTCTCACCCGACAGCACAACCGCCCCTGCCCCATCGCCAAAGAGCACACAGGTGCCGCGATCTTCCCAATCAAGCAGCCGCGTCATCGTTTCGGCACCGATGACCAGCGCATTTTTTGCCGAACCCGCACGAATCATGCTTTCGGCGACCGAAAAGGCATAGAGAAAGCCCGAACATACCGCCGCAACGTCGAACGCGACGCCGCCATGATGGCCCAGGATGTGCTGCACCTTGGTCGCGGTCGCCGGAAAGGTCTGGTCGGGGGTGCAGGTTGCGACGATGATGAGGTCGATGTCCTTCTCGCTCATCCCCGCCGCATCCAGCGCATGGCGCGCGGCTTCGGCACCCAGCGTCGCGGTGGTTTCATCCGGCCCCGCGATATGACGGAATTTGATTCCGGTGCGTTCGGTAATCCATTCGTCCGAGGTATCGACCTGCGCGGCCAGTTCGTCGTTCGAAACGCGGCGCTTTGGCAGCGCAGAACCCGTTCCCTTGATGACGGCACGAAGCGCGGGTCCGCTCATTCCTCTATGACTTCCTTGCCTGCGATCTGTTCCAGATCCTGCGCGATGCGCGTGGTGATATCATCCTCGACCAGTCGCGCCGCCACTTCAACCGCGTTGGCAACACCCTTGATGCTCGCGCTGCCATGGCTTTTCACCACCACACCGTTGAGACCCAGGAAAACCGCGCCATTATGGTTGTTGGGATCGAGATGGTGCTTGAGCAACTCGGTCGCCGGACGCGAAACGAGGAAGCCGAATTTGGACCGGATCGAGCTGGTGAAGGCACGCCGCAGCAGGTCGGTCACGAAGCGCGCGGCCCCTTCGATCGATTTCAGCGCGATATTGCCCGAAAAGCCGTCACACACGACAACGTCGCAATCGCCACGGTTGATCTTGTCGGCTTCGATAAAGCCCTGAAAGGCCATATGCAGTTCGGGGCTGTCGCGCAGATGCTGGGCTGCAAAGCGCAGGCTATCGGTGCCCTTCATCTCTTCGGTGCCGATATTGAGCAGGCGCACACGCGGTTTCTCGGAATTGTAGAGGATGCGCGAATAGGCCGCACCCATCACCGCAAACTGCACCAGATTGCGCGCATCGCATTCGGTGTTCGCGCCCAGATCGAGCATCACGACATCGGTATCGCCCAGCGTGGGGAGCAAAGCGGCCAGCGCAGGCCGGTCAATCCCCGGCATGGTGCGCAGCGCGACCTTTGCCATCGCCATCAGCGCGCCGGTATTGCCCGCGCTGACGGCGGCGGCGGCATCGCCAGCCTTTACCGCGTTGATCGCCAGCCCCATCGAGCTGCCGCGCGATTTGCGCAGCGCCTGGCTGGGTTTGTCATCGCCGGTGACGACTTCGGTGGTGTGGAGAATTTCGGATGCCGCGCGCAGGTTCGGGTGGTTTTCGAGCGCAGCCTTGATCTGCGCCTCGTCACCTACCAGCAGGAATTTGAAGCTTTCGTGCCGGTGGCGCGCCAATGCCGCGCCGGCGACCATCACGCGAACGCCTTCATCACCGCCCATCGCGTCAATAGCGATACGCGGTGAAGTGGTCACGATATCATCCCTCCGTGGAGAAGAGCGATTGTCCGGAAATTAGGCGACAGCGAGGATTTCGCGGCCGTTATAGTGGCCACACGCATTGCACACATGGTGCGGGCGCTTCAGTTCGCCGCAGTTCGAGCATTCCTGAAAGGCTTCGACCTTCAGCGAATCGTGGCTACGACGCATGCCGCGCTTGGACGGCGAAGTTTTTCTCTTGGGGACAGCCATCTCGGCACCTGTTCCATTTCAAAAAATATAATGTTTCTGCGGCTTTAAAGGAGAATGGCGACGCTGGCAAGCAAAGCCGGAAGCGGCGTCCAAACACCCAAAGCTGCGGATGAGCGGCGCGTAATACCGATTTTTCCGTGCTTTGCAAGTTTGGAGATGGCTGTTAGCACCGCATTCGAACAACGGGAGGACAAATTCATGCTTTCATTGCCGATTACCCTGACGATCGCCGCCGGTGCCGCACTGGTGAATATCTGGCTGATGATCCGCTGCGGACAGGCGCGCACCAAGGGCGGCGTGTCCATCGGCGACGGGGGCGACGAATTCCTGATCCGCCGGATGCGCGCCCATGCCAATTTCGTCGAAAGCGCGCCCTTTGTATTGGTGCTGATCGCCGCCATCGAGGCCACGCAGGGCAGCGCAAACTGGCTGTGGTATGTCGGCATTGTCTACATTTTCGGTCGCCTCGCGCACGGCCTTGGCATGGACGGCGGCACGCTCGGCAAGGGCCGGATGGTCGGCACGCTGATCACCTTGCTGACGCTGCTGGGCCTGGCGGGCTATGCGCTGTGGAGCGTTTATTCGAATCTGGGCTGAGGCACCGTCATCGCCGAGAACGCCGCCCCGGCGCAGCCTGGGGCGGTGGGTTGCTGTTTCTTCGGGCAGCGCCCCCTCAGCTCAGCGCATAATCCGACACATAGGCGTTGACCTTGCGTTCATGGCCGAACTGGCTGGTCGGGCCATGGCCGGGAATGAAGGTCACATCGTCGCCCAGCGGCCATAGTTTCTGGGTGATCGAGTCGATCAGTTGCTGGTGGTTGCCGCGCGGGAAATCGGTGCGGCCAATGCTGCCCTGGAACAGCACATCGCCGACAATCGCCAGACGGCTCGGGCCGTGATGGAAAACCACATGCCCCGGCGTGTGCCCCGGACAATGGATGACATCGAGGGTCAGATTGCCGACGGTCACGGTATCGCCGTCCTTCAGCCAGCGATCGGGTTCGAAGGTTTTTGCGTCCATCCCCCAGCGTTTGCCGTCATCATCGAGCTGCGCGATCCAGAAACGGTCTTCCTCATGCGGGCCTTCGATTTTCAGGCCAAGCTCCTGCGCCAGCATCCCCGTCTGCCCGCAATGGTCGAGATGGCCGTGGGTAACGAGCAGCTTTTCGAGGCTAACCCCTGTTTTTGCCACCGCGTCCTTCAGCTTGTCGAGATCACCCCCCGGATCGACCAGCGCGCCCTTGTTGGTCTGCGTGCACCAGAACAGGGTGCAGTTCTGCTGCAATGGCGTTACCGGAATGATCACCGCCTTCAACGGCGGCTGGGCGTTCATGCTGGATGTGACATTTGACATGGCCGCTATGTGGCGGGCGGCGGGCCCAAGCGCAAGCCTTTCAGAGGCACCGCCCCACCCAGACAACCCGCCCGACCACCTGCACCCCGGCCGGATCATGATCGGGCCATGAGGGGTAAGCGGGATTATCCGACAGCACCGACAGCCGCCCGCCCGGTGCACGCGCCAATCGTTTGACCATGAGCACGCCATCGATCCGGATGACGTGGATACCGTCGCGAAGCGGCCTCAATGCGGCGCCCTTGTCGACCATGATGTCGTCGCCGTCATTGAGGACCGGCTGCATCGAATCGCCTTCGACGCGGATCATCGAGACATTGCGCGGCTCAACGCCCAGTTTGCGCAGCCATGCCTCGTCGAAGCCGACCCTGCCCGCCAGCGCCTCTCCCTCGGCGAGCGCCCCTGCCCCGGCCGAGGCCCCGACGGCGAGTCTGGGAACCAGTTGCAGGCCACCACGTTTGCCGCCGCCTGCGTCTTCCGGCGCGCCCAACAACTGCGGCGCAACGCCATAATAGCGCGCGAGGATCGAGCGTTCGCGCTCGGGCAGCTGCCTGGGCGAACCGCGCCTGATATATTGCTGGATATAAGCGGGATTGCGCCCGACGAGGCGCGACAGCGACGCAAAATCGTCACCATGCGCCTGCACCAGCCGTTCGAGTTCGGCGCGCGGATCGCTGTTTACCATCATTCTTCCCTAGCAATAGGATTTTTCCTAGACAAGTAGGATTTTTCCTATCAGCAATGTTCCTAACATGTTCTCATCGATTCGGCGATGCGAACAACCGGAAAAAGGGTGGTGCCTGATGGAAAGGAACGCAAATGCACATCAATCGAAAGATCGAACGATTCCTGCGGCAGCACGCCATGGCGCCGACGACATTTGGACGCCGGGTGGCCCGTGATCCGCGACTGGTTCTCGACATGCGCAACGGCCGCTGTCTGCGCGCGCCGATGGCGTTGAAGGCAGAGGCCTTCATGGCCGCTTATGAACGCCATCTGGATCTGATGACCCTGCAGGCGGCGGCATGAGCAGAAGGATGCCATTTTGCGCGCTGTCGGGGGCAATGCTTGCCCTGCTTCCCGAAGCCCGAATCGCCGCGCGCAAGGCGCAGCCGTGGCACAGCGCGACCTTTTCGGGCGAACGGGTGCAGATAATATTGGAACTGACGGGAGACGACCGGCTGCCGCAAGCCCGGGCATTTGCCGCCACCCTTCCGGAATATGGCTTTGATCTGCACCGCCAGCTGGTCGCCGACATTTGCGTCAAAGATGAACGGCGGGAAGCAGACCGGATTGTGCTGACCGTCGAAGCGCTGCTGATCGATGAATGAGGATCAGCGGGTGCGCGCGTTCATGCGGTGCAGCGTTTCAAGCGCAGAGCGCAGGGCGGCATCCAGTTCTTCGGATTCGGGCTTTTGCGGCGCGTCGAGCGGATCGGCAATCGATTCGACAGCGCGCAACGGCGCCTGGTCGACCGGTGCCGGTTCCACCGCCAAGGGCGTCTGCATGGCAGGACGGATCGGCTGGACATTGGATGCCTGCAGTGCATCGGCCAGGCTCTCCATATGCGCCAGTTGTGAATCGCGTTCGGCAAGCGCATTTTCGAAGCGATTGACCATTTCGTCCAGCGAGGCGATTTCGGCGACCGGCGGTGTGGAAACCGGTACGGCTTCCGCCTCGGCGGTGGCAGGCGAAGAATGTACTTCGACGTCCGCTTCGACGTCCGCAGCATTGACCTCGGCCGGTTCGATTCCATTCGCCTCGGGCAATTCCGCTTCTGCGGCGGCAACAGCCTCTACCCGGTCGACATCGACCTCGACCGGTTCGGCGACCATTTCAGCAACCGCTACCGGCTCGGCCAGGTCGCGATTCGCCGAGAAGGGACGACGCGGTGGCGCATCGGGATGGGCATCGCCCGAGCGCAGCTTGGGCAAATCTTCGAGATCGCTGATATTGCCAGCCCCCCGGCGCGCCTCGGCGAAGGCAGAAACACGTGTGCGCAAACGCGAAAGCAGCGAAGCACTTTCGGCTTCGGCCGCGCCCTCCTCGACTGGCACGGCAACCGGTGTATCGACCCGTGCATCAACCGGGGCAACAACCGGCTCCGGCTCGTTCCAGCTTGTTTCGGCTTCGACCCGGGCGATGGCCGCGCGTTTCGGTATTGCTGCCTTGCGCAGCAACATCACGGCAAGGACGGCAAAGGTCAGCACGCCAAATCCGAACGAAATCAGTGCGCGAGCCGTATCGCCCAACGGCGCGGCGGTCGCGGGCACCAGTTCGGAAAAGCCGGTCGATCCGGTCAGCGCTTCCCAGATGCCTGTAGGTATGAACATCGCCAATATGGCTGCAAGAGCCGCACCGCCCGTGGCCATGCCGATGGCGCGTGTCTGGTGATCGAGGTTTAGCTTCGCCTGCATAAATACCCTGTTGTTCCACCGGGTCCTCACCCGTTCTTAGCACGGCCTAACAGGAAATGGTAAACAGGATCGTAACGCATTATGTTCTTCTGCCAATTGCGTTCCCGTTCGACAAAGGCGCGGGCATCGGCCTTGCGGGCGGCCCACATCGCCTTGTCTGCGAACAGATTGTCTATGGCATTGGCGGCCCCTGCCGGGTCGTCCGCCGGGAATAGTGCGCCGGTGACGCCGTCGCTGATCAGCTCTTGATGCCCGCCGACATCGGACGCTGCGACCAGCCGCCCCTGCGCCATCGCCTCGAGCGGTTTCAGCGGCGTGACAAGGTCCGTCAGCCGCATCCTCTTGCGCGGATAGGCAAGGACATCGACCAGGCTGTAATAGCGCTCCACCGCCTCATGCGGGACGCGACCGACGAAGTGGATTCGTTCCGCCGCAGATGACGCTGCGGCCTGCGCACGCAATGCCGCTTCCATCGGCCCGCCGCCGACCAGCAGCAGATGCGCGTGCTTTGCCGCGCCGCGCAAATGCGCCATGGCCGCAATCAGGTCGTCAATGCCTTCATAGTCATAGAA
>JADLBY010000078.1 GCA_020847445.1 Sphingomonadaceae bacterium
TAGGGCCAGGCACAGCCAAGCGCTTGCAAGAACACGACAGGATCTGACGATGGGGAGGGGAATGGTGGACGCACTAGGGCTCGAACCTAGGACCCGCTGATTAAGAGCCATGATCAGAGGGTCCTAGCGCGTCCGCATGTGTCCAAAAATGGCGGAAATCTGCGATTCATAGTCCGCATGGTTCTTGAAATGTTCGCCAGTATCCACTACAAAAAGCTACCTAAGGTAGCAGGTACATATGGCGAACAAAGTGGGTTTGACGGACGCGAAGATCGCAGGGCTCAAGGCGCCGGCGGCTGGTCAAATTGAGCTGGCCGATGGTATCGTCCCCGGCCTGAGGCTCCGCATGGGTGCCAGTGGTATCAAGACGTACATTCTGCGCAAGCGGGTTCAGGGCAAGTGGTTGAATGTGACCATCGGACGCCATGGTCCGAGTTTTACCCTCGCCCATGCGCGTAAGAAGGCGCGCGATCTGCTTGTCGATGTCGAGCAGGGCAAGAGCATTGCCAGGAAGCCGGGTGCTAAGAGGAAGGGGTCAAAGGGCGTCGGTACGGTCGCCGAGCTCTACGAGACGTATCTGTCCCAGCAGATCGAGGGCAAAAAGCGCAGCGCGAGGGAGTTCGATCGGGTCTTCCGAAAGTACATTGAGCCCGAGCTGGGAGACCGCCTCGCGGACTCCATTACCCGAGGTGACGTGAGCCGCTTTGTTGAGAAGGTCGCATTCGAGCGGGGCAAGGAAACCCTGACGATGGCGCGGATCGTCTATCGCCATCTTTCGACCTTCTACACGTGGGCACTTACCAGACTCGAGCATATGCCTGCTAATCCCTGCCGGGACGCGTGGCGTCCGAAGCGGAATGAACCTCGTGATCGCGTACTCAGCGACCGAGAACTCGCGGCGCTATGGCAATCTGCGGTCGAGGATGGCTATCCGTTCGGTCACCTTGTGCAGATGCTTGTCCTTACGGCTCAACGCCGGGGAGAAGTGCTCGATGCAGCTTGTGACGAGTTCGATTTCAAGGCGAAGGTCTGGACCGTCCCAGGCGACCGAGCGAAAAATGGCAAAGCGAATGTGGTGCCGCTGTCCGCGCAGGCTCTTGCAGTCGTCACAGAGGTATTCATGGCCGCAGGGATCGACCCTGACGACGCTCACAAGCAATCCCAGATTCTGTTGGCATCGAAGGTCACCAGCACGAACAGCGTTAGCGGCCTCTCGAAAGCATGGAAGCGGATCAGAGCAAGCGTGGACGAGAAGCTCGGCTACGAAGCCGGTCACTTCACAATGCATGACATTCGGCGGACGGTGGCAACTGGCCTCCAGCGTCTCGGCATACCTCTGGTGGTTTCTGAAGCGGTCCTCAATCACCAGTCAGGATCAGCTATGGCCGGTGTCGCGGGGGTCTATCACCGACACCAGTATACCAACGAGAAGCGCGAGGCGTTGGCGTTGTGGGGTAAGGAGGTAATGCAGATTGTAGCCAAGTACCCAGCCGAGGCCAAAAGCGGCTAAACTCCCGTGCAGTCGCTTGCCTGCAAAATGGTCCAGCCCGGCAACAATCCGTCGATTGCCTCTGTTTCGGCTAACTTGGGGATAGACCGCTAAAAGCGCCAATGGCGAAGGACGTCGCGGACATATCCGGGCGTCTCGCCATTCCGCGGTATACCGCCCGCGCGTTCGACTGCGCCTGGACCGGCATTGTAGGCCGCGACAGCGAGGTGAACCACGCCAAACCTGTCGAGCATCTGCCTCAGATATCGCGCCGCGCCGAAGACATTGGCCATGGGGTCAAAGCGATTGGAGACGCCGAGTTCCTTGGCCGTTGCTGGCATCAGCTGGCCAAGGCCCGCAGCTCCTGCCGGACTGACAGCAAGGGGGTTATAGCGGGATTCCGTCCAGACGAGCGCGTCGAGCAGGCCGGTGGGCAATGAATACTTCGCTTCCGCCGCATAGACGTGGGGCAGGTAGCTCGCCCGCCGAAACCCGGATGGGGCAGTTTTGGCCTTGGGCTCGTATCTGTACGGCAGGTTGACTCGGCCATTTTCTGCAACGCTCGAACTTGGTGCTGGGGCGGCCTGCTCGGATTGCCAGAACCCATGCTCGACCAACTGAAATCCGTTCGATGCTTCGGCAATCCTAATGCCGCCGGATGGACCGGCACGTTGCTCGGGGACTTCTGGCCTTGGCAGATCCTGGGCATTAGCAGGCATGGCTGATGCGATGGCAATGCCGCCGATCAGGAGGACTTTCATTGTCATTTCTCGATCCTTCTATAGCCGAATCGAGTGAGAACATATAAAGAACAAACAATGTAGGAAAATGCTTTGGCGCTGGTGCAGAGCGGAGGCTGCACGGGGAGGGCACCTCAACCGGAGTAGGTCGATGCCCCAGCTAAAGAATACTCACCAACTCGAACGCCGCGCCCGCACGATTGTCGAAAGTCTCAAGGGAACATGGCGCCAAGGCAAGGGCATGTGCTGCTGTCCCGCCCACGATGACCGCACACCGTCGCTCAGCGTGACCTTGGGGCGAAAGGCCATTCTGTTCCATTGCTTTGCCGGATGTTCGAATGAGGACGTCATTGCAGCATTGGATCGCCAGGGCGTTCGCAGCCGCGAGCTCTTTGATGGTTCTGGTGCTGGGACAGCCAATCAGCAAAATCAGGGTGACTTCAGTCCCAATGCGCGACGCTTGTGGCAATCGGCCACGTTGATCTCCGACAGCCCCGTCGAACGATATCTCGCACAGCGCGGTCTCCAGCACGCATCTGACCGGCTCCGTTACCTGGAACGTACGCCGCTTGGGTCACGCGGGGCTGTCCAATTTCTCCCCGCCATGTTGGCGGCAGTCACGACTGACATCGGCATCATCGCAGTGCACAGGACATTTCTCGATGTGGAGAGCGGCAAGTTAGCTCGCTTCGAGCGGCCCAAGCGCGCGCTGGGCAGCCTCGGCGTCGGTGCCGTCAGGCTTGCACCGGCAGTGCAGGGGCGTCTGGGTCTTGCCGAAGGTATCGAGAGCGCCCTCTCAGCCATGCAGCTCTTCGGGATCCCGTGCTGGGCGACGCTTGGAAACGAGCGGTTCGGTCTCGTTTCGATCCCGGAGAGCGTGCGCGAGCTTTTCCTGTTCATCGACAATGACGCCGGAGGCGCTCTCGCCGAGGAGCGAGCGGTGAAAGCCTACGCTGCACCTAATCGTGTCATCCACTCACGAGCACCAGCCTCGTCCGGTTTTGACTGGAACGATGAGCTGAAGTCGCGGCTTGCCCGAAAACCTGATCCATCAGCAGAGGGGAGGGGGCCTTCGGCTGATTGAGGCCTGCCCGCCGCAGGACCTCGTCAGGAGGTTCCCATGTCCAATTCTTCCCTCGCCTTTGCATTCGATGAACCGTCACCGCCCATCGTTGTGATGGCGGCCCAGACCATGGCATCCGAGTTGGAGGCAGGCCGCGCGCTTTCACGCAGCGACGTCACGCGCATCATGACAGAGCACTTCGGGGGGAGCGATGCTCTCGGGCGTTGGTCAGTTCGTGACGCCCATGCAGCTACCGAGCTGGCACAGGTTCAATACCTGCGAGCAGCGGATCAGATCCTGCTCTCGGCGTCGATCGACGAGGCGGAACAGTTCTTCTACTCCCTCGATGCCCGACTGCCGACCCAGACCAATCGCAGCGACGAGCAGATCGAATGGCAGCAGTTTGCGACGCCGCCGCGCCTTGCCTTGCTTGCTGCTCGGGCCTGCGCGCTGGCAACTGACGAGCTTGTGCTGGAACCCTCGGCCGGAACGGGCATGCTCGCGGTCTGGGCTGCCAAGGCCGGCTCGCGCCTTGCCCTCAACGAAATCTCGCCGCTCCGCCGCGACTGCCTGAATGGCCTGTTCCCGGCTGCCCGAGTGTCCGGTCATGACGCTGAGCTGATCGACGAACTGCTTGATCCAGCCATCACCCCAAGCGTCGTGTTGATGAACCCTCCCTATTCGCACGGCATCGAGCGAGGGCACGATAGTCGCACCGGCTCGCGCCACCTGAGGTCGGCCTGGAACCGTCTGGCGTCCGGCGGTCGGCTTGTCGCAATCATGCCCGAATGGTTCGATTGCGGGAGGGTTCTGGCCGGGCTGAAGGGGCCAGCTTCGCTGCGGCTCAATGTCGCCGTCGAACGTGCCTTCGTCAGGCATGGCACCGGGATCACCACCCGGCTGCTGGTCATCGACAAGGTGGGAGGCTCCAAGGAGACCGTCACAATCCGTACCAGCGAAATCGGCCAGCTGGTCGACCTTGTCGATGCTCTGCCGGCTCGCGCCAGCTTGGAGCCTGTTCCCGAGCAATCGAGCCTCCCGGCTCGTGCGCCGTTTCGCCTGGTGGCGGCGCAGCGCAGGCCGCTGCCGACATCAGCCAGGCTCACTCCTGCAGCCACCGCTATCGGGTCGCTCACCTATCAGTCGCTCGAAACCCCTGCGCCGCTTGCCCCTCAGGTCGGCCACTATCTACCCTATCGCCCGAGCAGGATCGTTATCGATGGCGCGGCCGAGCATCCGACGCCGCTCGTTGAGTCCGTCGCCATGGGGTCGATTGCCGCACCGATGCCCGAAGCGGTGCCGCAGCTTCCCGACGGGCTGGTTGCCAACGGGCTGCTGTCTGCTGCCCAGGCAGAGACGCTGATCTACGCGGCAAGCGCCCATGCGCGCGATCTTCCCGGTCGGTTCGAGCCAGAGGACAAGGGCTGTTCGCTCAAGGCATCTGCGGAAGGCCA
>JADLBY010000079.1 GCA_020847445.1 Sphingomonadaceae bacterium
GCCTCGGAAACGGCACCGTTGCAGTTCATCGCCCCGTATGCCGGTGTGACGATGGGCGAGTACTTCCGCGACAGCGGCAAGCACGCCCTCATCGTGTACGACGATTTGACCAAGCAAGCGCAGGCGTATCGCCAGCTCTCGCTGCTGCTGCGCCGCCCGCCGGGCCGCGAAGCCTATCCCGGCGACGTTTTCTATCTGCACAGCCGCCTGCTCGAACGCGCCGCGAAGATGAGCGACGCCAATGGCGGCGGTTCGCTGACCGCGCTGCCGATCATCGAAACCCAGGCGGGTGACGTGTCGGCCTATATCCCGACCAACGTGATTTCGATCACCGACGGCCAGATCTTCCTTGAAACCGACCTGTTCTATCAGGGCATCCGCCCTGCAATTAACGTCGGTCTTTCGGTTTCGCGCGTCGGCTCGGCTGCACAGACCAAGGCGATGAAAAAGGTGTCGGGCTCGATCAAGCTCGAACTCGCCCAATATCGCGAAATGGCGGCCTTTGCCCAGTTCGGCTCGGACCTCGACGCCTCGACGCAGAAGCTGCTCAACCGCGGTGCGCGCCTGACCGAACTTTTGAAGCAGAAGCAATACAGCCCGCTGCCGTTCGAAGAACAGACCTGCTCGATCTTCGCCGGCACCAACGGCTATCTGGATGGCATCGCCACCAGCGACGTGACCCGTTTCGAAGAAGCGATGCTCGCTGATCTGCGCGCCAACCATGCCGACGTGCTGAAGGGCATCCGCGACAGCCGCGACTTCAGCGACGACAGCAAGAAAGCGCTGGTTGCCGCTCTCGACAAGTTCGTGAAGACATTTGCTTAAGAGGTAAACCACACACTCGTCACCCCCGCGAAGGCGGGGGTCCATCACCAAAGGCTTAAATTTAGACGTCAGGTGATGGATTCCCGCTTTCGCGGGAATGGCGAAGAAAAGGGAATGAGATGGCCAGTCTGAAGGCACTCAAAATACGGATCAACTCGGTCAAATCGACCCAGAAGATCACCAAGGCGATGAAGATGGTCGCCGCCGCGAAGCTGAAGCGCGCGCAAGAGGCTGCCGAAGCCTCGCGCCCTTATGCCGAGCGGCTGGAGAAGGTGGTTTCTTCCATCGCTTCCAAGGTCACCGTCGGCCCGCAATCGCCCAAGCTGCTTGCCGGAACCGGCAGGGATGATGTCCATCTGTTCGTTGTTGCCACCAGCGACAAGGGGCTGGCCGGTGCGTTCAACACCAACATCGTCCGCCTCACCCGCAAGCGCGCGGAAGAGCTGCGCGGCCAGGGCAAGACCGTCAAATTCTATACCATCGGCAAGAAGGCCAAGGACGGGCTGGTCCGTTTCTATCGGAACGACATTGTCGAAAGCGTCGAACCCGGCGATCTGGGCAAGCTTGGCTATGATGCGGTCAAGGGCTGGTCCGACGATCTGATCGCCCGCTTTGAAGGCGGCGAATTCGACGTTGCGCACCTGTTCTTCAACAAGTTTGTCAGCGTCCTGACGCAGGAGCCGACCGAACTGCAACTGATGCCGGTTGCGCTGTCGAACGACAATGCGCCCGCCGGTGCATCGGCTTCGGTCGAATATGAACCCGATGAGGAAGAACTGCTCGCCGATCTGCTGCCACGCAATGTTGCGGTGCAGCTGCTGCGCGCCAACCGCGAAAATGCGGCGTCGGAGCAGGGATCGAAGATGACCGCGATGGACAATGCCACGCGCAACGCGGGCGACATGATCAACAAGCTGACCATCCAGTATAACCGCACCCGTCAGGCTGCGATCACCACCGAACTCGTTGAAATCATTTCAGGCGCCGAAGCGCTTTAAGATATCCAGAAGGCAAGGAAGACGAACATGGCTACCGCCCCGAAGAAAACCGCTGCAAAGGCCGCCGCCCCCAAGGCTGCTGCCGCCAAGGCCGCTCCGGCGAAAAAGGCTCCGGCTGCTAAGGCCGCTGCTCCCAAGGCTCCTGCGCAAAAGGCTGCGGCCCCCGTCAAAAAGGCGTCGGCAACTGCAACCGGCCGCGTCTCGCAGGTCATCGGCGCGGTTGTCGACGTTTCGTTCGACGGCGCGCTGCCCGCGATCCTTTCGGCACTCGAAACCGACAATAACGGCAACCGCCTCGTCCTCGAAGTCGCGCAGCATCTGGGTGAAAACACCGTGCGCACGATCGCGATGGACTCGACCGACGGTCTGACCCGTGGCCAGCCAGTCGCCAGCACCGGCGCGCAGATTTCGGTCCCCGTCGGCCCCGCCACGCTTGGCCGCATTCTCAACGTCGTCGGCGAGCCGATCGACGAACAGGGCCCGGTGGCAACCGAACTGCGCGCGCCGATCCACGCCGAAGCCCCGCTGTTCGTCGACCAGTCGACCGAAACCGAAATCCTCGTCACCGGCATCAAGGTGATCGACCTGCTCGCACCCTATGCAAAGGGCGGCAAGATCGGTCTGTTCGGCGGCGCGGGCGTCGGCAAGACCGTTCTCATCCAGGAACTGATCAACAACATCGCAAAGGGCCATGGCGGCACCTCGGTGTTCGCAGGCGTGGGTGAGCGTACCCGCGAAGGCAACGACCTTTATCACGAATTCCTCGACGCGGGGGTCATCGCCAAGGATGCCAAGGGCAACCCGACCCCCGACGGTTCGAAGGTTGCGCTGGTGTTCGGCCAGATGAACGAACCCCCGGGTGCGCGCGCACGTGGGGCTCTGTCGGGCCTGACCATCGCCGAATATTTCCGCGACCAGGAAGGCCAGGACGTGCTGTTCTTCGTCGACAACATCTTCCGCTTCACCCAAGCGGGTTCGGAAGTGTCGGCGCTTCTCGGCCGTATTCCTTCGGCTGTGGGCTATCAGCCGACGCTCGCCACTGACATGGGTCAGCTGCAGGAACGCATCACCTCGA
>JADLBY010000080.1 GCA_020847445.1 Sphingomonadaceae bacterium
GCAATGTGCTGTCCCTTGGCGATGGGTGCCTTGATCGGTCCATCATAGACCACCTTGATGCTCATATTGGCAGACGCGCCCGTTGGCAGTGTGACGGCAATATTGCGCGGAGCCACAAGGCCAACCGTTGAGGCACTTCCCATTTGCACTTCGGCCTGTTCGACCACCTTGCCTGCTGCCACAAGCGGCTTCGATTCCCAGGCCTTGAAGCCCCAATCCATGAACTTGACCGATTCGGTGATGCGATTGTTGAAGGTGTCGATCCCGGCAACGACCATCACGAGACGGCGGCCATTTTGTTCCGCGGACCCCGTAAAACCATATCCGGCCTCATCGGTATGGCCGGTCTTTATGCCATCGGCGCCCGCTATTCGGCCCAGGATCGGGTTGCGATTGGCTTGAGTGATGTCTGCGCCGGCTCCCAGGGTCTTGCCCCAGGTGAATTGGGTCAGGCTGTAGAATTTCCTGTACAGGTCGGGCGTTTCATCAATCGTTGCGCGCCCCAGCGCGGCAAGATCCTTTGCTGTCGTATAGGTCACGCCGCCATCGGGCCAACCATTCGATGTGCCGTATTGCGTGTTGGCAAGGCCAAGGCGTTTAGCCTCGGCATTCATCTGCGAAACAAAAGCCTGCTCCGTCCCGAACATTCCTTCGGCCAGGACGACGCAGGCGTCATTGCCCGAAAGAGTGACGATGCCATGCAGAAGATTCTCGATGCTCACTTCCTCGCCGGCCGAAAGGAACATCGTCGATCCCGCTTCGGGTCCGTGCCATTTCGCCCAGGTTTCCGGGCGCACCGTGAATTTCTGGTCAAGCCGGAACTTTCCCTGCTTGATCAGGCGAAACGCCAGATGCGCTGTCATCATCTTGGCCATGGAGGCTGGCGGGATCCGCCGGTCCGCATCCTTTGCGTAAAGCACAGCGCCGGATGAAAGATCGATCATGAAGGCAACAGGCGCGCTCGTCTCGAACGGGGGTGCAGCGGCACTGACAGGTATGGAAGCCGCGACAAGAACAGCAGGCAACGCAAAGTGGAGTTTCATTTTCTGCTTTCGACTCGGGAAATGATGCTGGAGTCGCGATAGCCCGTCGCGTCACAAGGACCAAGCACTGCCGTTAACGCACCACCTCATCTGCAAGCAGGCCCACCGAAAGGGCATAGAAATTAGAACAATTATACTCGAGGATCACGCGGTAGTTCCCGGTGAGGAGATAGGCAGTGGCCCCCTGCCCGTCCGGCTCCAGCAGGGTGGCCAGATCGGTCTCGCGGATCCCCTTGCTTTCTGTCGGCGTGACACCCAACGCCCGCCATTGCGCAATCGTCTTCCATTGGCTGTGACGCCCAAAGACGCGGGGACAGCGTGATGCAGAAAGCCGCGTTTCAACGCGCGAGCGGTCCAGCTCATCGGGCACAATTGCCTTCACGCCCCAGGGCTGGTCACGACGCCAGCCGGATGCTTCGAAATAATTGGCAATGGATGCCAGCGCGTCGGCTTCACTCGACCAGATGTCCGCGCGGCCGTCCCCATCGCCGTCCCGCCCGTAGCGGAGATAGGTTGAGGGCAGGAATTGCGGATAGCCGGTCGCCCCCGCCCAGCTTCCTTTCAGCTTTTGCCGCGAGAAGCCGGAATCCATCAGCTTCAGCGTTGCGATGAACTCCGTGGTAAAAAGGCTCCGCCGCCGCCCCTCATAGGCAAGTGTCGCCAGTGAATTCGCAAGATCGAAATCGCCCGTATAGGCGCCATAGTTGGTTTCATGCCCCCAGATCGCCACCATGATCGCTTCCGGAACGCCGGTGTCAGTCTCAACCCGCTGCAGCAAGGGCAGCAGTGCCCGATACTTGGCCCTGCCCCTGCCAATGCGTGCGGCATCGACATGCTGCGCCGCATAAGGTGCAAATTTGGGTATCGGGGAGTTTGGTGGCCCGCCCGGCTGCGCGCGATCCAGGTCGACAACCCGCTGACTGAAATAAAGGGTCGGAAGGACGGCATTGACTGTGCCTTCCGTAATGCCCTGCGCCAGCGCCTGAACCCGCAACTGACCGACAAATGCCTGAAACGGGTCCGTCCCTTGCGCCACAATCTCGGGCGCTGCACTGGCCCCCAAGGCGACTGGGAGGCACGCCAGGCCAATGGCGGCGCGAAGACGAGATGTTCGCATGATGATACTCTGCCACAGGCGGGCTGGCCGCGTCATCCCTTTTCGCAACGACGCTTGCGCGAGCGGCAGGGACTCCGCTATGCGCGGCCCCTTCAAGCGGACAGGTGGCCGAGTGGTTTAAGGCACCGGTCTTGAAAACCGGCGTGGGTTCACGCTCACCGTGGGTTCGAATCCCACCCTGTCCGCCATTTAATATTGATTTAATTAGATTATTTTCAATCTATGTGCGTCGTTCCCATAAAGGCTCCCCAATAGACCGAGGACTAGGGCCGTTGACGGCCTAATTTATTGCGCTCTAGTTCTTGGAGGCCTCCGGGGTTCAATGTCCGTTTTTGGGATGAAATTAGTTTAGCCGGAATGGCGACTTTGTTGTGGAAAGCGGCCATTGACTAAACAATTGCTCGCGATGAAAACAGTGACATGAATTCCCAAACAGAGAAGC
>JADLBY010000081.1 GCA_020847445.1 Sphingomonadaceae bacterium
CGCGACAAGTTGTGCACAAACCCGACCAACCCCCTTCCTGTCGCGGAATCCTTGCGTTAAGCCGCATGGCAATGAACGGGACAGCGCCCTATTCCGGCCACTTTGACGGCCCCCGCCATCTGTTCGCGGTGCGGGTCTATTTCGAGGACACCGATTTCTCGGGCGTGGTCTATCACAGCCGCTATCTGCACTTCATGGAACGCGCGCGATCGGACATGCTGAGTGTTGCGGGTATCGGCCAGCGCGAAGCCTTTGATGGCGGCGAGGGGGTCTATGCCGTCGCCGACCTGCACATCAAATATCGTGCGCCTGCGCATTTCGATGATGCCTTGCTGCTGGTCAGCACGGTCGAGGACATCCGCGGTGCCAGCGTTGTCATTCATCAGAGAGTCATGCGCGGAGACCAAGTGCTGACCGAGGCAGAGGTTACCGCCGCTTTCCTGACGCCCGAGGGTCGCCCGCGCCGCCAGCCGCGCGCATGGATCGAGGCGTTTGAAAGCATCAGGGCGGGCGAAAAAGATTAGTAGAAAGAGATCAAATGGATTTGCTGATATTGAGCCAGGGCGCGAGTTTTTCGCCGATCAAATTATTCCTCGACGCCGATCTGGTGGTGAAGGCGGTGATAATCGGGCTTGCGCTGGCGAGCATCTGGGTATGGACGATCATTATCAGCTTTGTCCTCAAAATCCGCAGCATCGCGGGGCAGAGCGAGGCGTTCGAGCGCGAATTCTGGCGCACCGAAGATGTCGACGGCTATTTCAAGCAGCATGGCAAATCCGACCTGCCGATCGCGCGGGTCTTTGCCGCCGGGCTTGCCGAATGGCGGCGTTCGACCACGGTCAAGACGGTCGACCGGCAGGGCACGCGCGAACGGCTGGCAACCGCGATGGATGCATCGATCGCAGCCGAGAGCGAGAAGCTTGCCAACCGGCTGAATTTCCTTGCGACCACCGGTGCGGTGGCGCCCTTTGTCGGGCTGTTCGGCACCGTCTGGGGGATCATGCGCAGTTTTTCGGCGATTGCCGCCGAACAGAACAGCTCGCTCGCCGTAGTCGCCCCCGGCATTGCCGAGGCGCTGTTCGCCACCGCGATCGGGCTGTTTGCCGCCATCCCCGCAGTGATCGCCTATAACCGCTTCGCCCACCGGCTCGACCAGTATGAGGCGCGCATGGGCCGCTTTGCCGACGGCTTCCACGGCCTGCTGAGCCGCGAACTGGAGCGCGAAGGATGAGGGCGGGCAGCCAAATCCTCCCCCGCTGGGGGCGGCCCTGATGGCGATGAACGTCTCCTCCCGTGGCTCCTCCCGTCGTGGCCGTCGCGGTGGCCGTCGCGCGCCGATGGCAGAGATCAACGTCACCCCCTTTGTCGACGTGATGCTGGTGCTGCTGATCATCTTCATGGTCACGGCGCCGCTGCTCGTGTCGGGCGTGCCGGTGGAGTTGCCCGAAAGCCGCGCCAACCCGCTCGACCAGAAACATGAACCGCTCGACATATCGATCGACAAGGAAGGTCAGGTCTTCCTCGACAGCGCGCCGGTCAGCCTGGGCGAATTGTCGGCGCAGCTGGAGGCGGTTGCGGCTGAGCAGGATCCGGCCAATCCGCGCCAGATCATGCTGCGTGGCGACACCGCGATCAGCTATGGCGAAATGATGAAGGTGATGGGCGAACTCAACCGTGTCGGCCTCAATTCGGTCAGTCTGGTGACCATGGCGGCGGCCGCGCCGGTCACCAAGGGTTCATCTGAGGAGCAATAGCCCTGTGGCGATGGATCGTGCGGAAAGGATAGGATTGGGCACCGCGGTTGGCGGTCATGCGCTGTTGCTCGGCGCCTTTGCGCTGGGCGCCTTCTTTACGGCGGAGCGGATCACCAAGCCGCAGCCGCTAACGGTGACGCTGGCAGGCGAGGTTGCCGACGTCTCGACCGCGCCCGATCCGGTGCTGGAGGAGCCAGCCCCCGCAGAGTCCGCCGCAGAACCAGCGCCTGCCGAGCCGGAACCGACGCCGGTGATGAAGGTTGAAAAGGTGCCGGAAAAGCCTCTGCCCAAGGTTGTTGAAAAGCCGACGCCCAAACCCACGCCCAAGCCGACCCCCAAGCCATTGCCAAAACAGGCGGTGCAGCCAAAGCCTGCGCCCAAAGCAGCTGCCCAGCCCAAAACGGCCAGCAAGCCCAAACAGGCGCCGACCAAGCCGTTCAGCAAGAGTTTCGAGGACGCGGTCAGGGGCACGGGCAGCAACCCCAAACCGACGCAGGGTACCTCGCCCAAGCAGGGCACGGTCGCGCGCAAGGCAGGCGCGGAGGTGAAACGCGAAGTCAATCTGGCGCTGGGCCCGCAAATCCGTGACAAGATCGAGCGCTGCGCGCCCACCGGGCTCGACATCCGCCAGATCGAAACCTTTGTGACGTTGAGCCTGGAACCCAGTGGGCGGCTGACCGACGTCCGCGTCGACAAGCAGACCGGGATCAACGATAATAACCGCCCGCAGGCCGAGCCGTTGAAGCGGTGCATAATTCAGGCGGTGCGTGCGGCATCGCCTTTCAAGGGGCTCGACCCCGATTATCATGACGTCTGGAAAACGCATGCCATGCGGCTGCGCGCAACGGGTTGAACGGGAATGAGAGATATGAGACCCAACCGATCGATATTTGGCTTTTTGCTTGCTGTTCTGGGGCTGGTCGCGCTGGCCCCGCTTGCCGCCGCGCAGGATACGACGGCGCCTGCCGACGACGAACCCGAGCTGGTCGAATTCGATACCGCCAAGGTGCGGCGCATTGCCGTTCCCGCGCTGGTTGCGCCCAACCCTGCCGACACGGCAGCAGGCAACAGCGCCAATCTCGGTCGCCAGATAGCCGAGGTGATTTCCGCGAACCTGCGCAATTCGGGCCTGTTCGAACCGCAAGGCCCCGCTGGCATCCGCCCGATCACGCTCGAAGAAGTCACCGCCCCCCAATATGATTACTGGAAGGGCCGCAATGTCGAGCAGTTGGTCGAAGGCTTTGTCCGCGTCGGTGGCGATGGCAACCTGACCGTCGGCTGCTATCTCTACGACGTCAATTTCGGGCAGGAACTGACCCGTCTGGGTTTTGTCGTGCCGCCGCGCGAATGGCGGCGGGCGGCGCATAAATGCGCCGATGCGATCTATTCGAAACTGACCGGCGAACTGCCCTTTTTCGACAGCCGCATCGCCTATATTGCCGAGACGGGCCCCAAGGGCAAACGCGTCAAGCGGCTGGCGATCATGGATTCGGACGGGGCAAACCACCGCTTCATCACCAACGGCCAGTCGACTGCGCTCACCCCGCGCTTTTCGCCCAACTACAAGTCGATCCTCTATCTGAGCTATCAGGACGGCAATCCGCGCATCTATGTCTATGATATCGACAGCGGGCGGCAGCGGCTGATTACCGCGTCGAAAAACCCGACCTTTGCCCCGCGCTGGTCGCCCGACGGGCAGACCATCCTCTATTCGATGGCGGTTGCCGGCAACACCGACATCTACAAGATTTCGGTCGGCGGCGGCTCTCCGGTGAAGCTGACCAGCGCGCCCGGCATCGATGTCGGCGGCAGCTTTTCCCCCGATGGTCGCCAGATCGTCTTTGAAAGCGACCGTGGCGGCAGCCAGCAGGTCTATGTGATGAATGCGGACGGCTCGAACCAGCGGCGGATCAGCCATGGCGGTGGACGTTATGCGACACCCGAATGGAGCCCGCGCGGCGACCTTATCGCCTATACGCGGATCGCGGGCGATTTCCGTGTCGGCGTGATGCGCCCGGACGGTTCGGGCGAGCGCATGCTGACCGATAGCTGGCAGGATGAAGCCCCGACCTGGGCACCCAATGGCCGTGTTATCCAGTTCTTCCGCACAGAGAGAAACAGTGGTAAAACAAGCGTCTGGCAGGTGGACCTGACGGGCCGTAACGAACGCAAGCTGCCGACCCCGGTCGACGGGTCGGACCCGGCCTGGGGGCCGGTGCTTCCGTGAATATTTGCATCAACGGGGCAGTAAGAAAGGAAATCAGGATGACTAACAAGGCACGCACTTTCGCACTGTTGCTGATCGCCAGCACCGCGCTTGCCGCATGTGGCAAAAAGGAGATCAAGGATCTTCCGCCGGTTGCCGACAACACCACCTATGGCAATAGCGGCGATAGCACTTCCCCGACCGGCCCGACGATCCTGCCCGGCAGCCAGGAAGATTTTCTGCAGTCGGTCGGCGCCATGGGCGATCGCATCTTCTTTGATACCGACCGTTTCAATGTCGATACCGCCGATCAGGCCGTGTTGCAGACACAGGCGCAATGGCTGGCGCGTTACCCCAATGCGCGCATAACGCTGGAGGGCCATGCCGACGAACGCGGAACGCGGGACTATAACCTTGCCCTGGGTGAACGGCGCGCCAATGCGGCGAAGAACTATCTTGCGTCGCTGGGCGTCGATTCCGCCCGCATCCAGACCGTCAGCTATGGCAAGGAGCGGCCCCAGGCGCTGGGGTCGAACGAACAGGCATGGGCGCAGAATCGTCGCGCGGTGACGGTGGTTGTGCGTTAGACGAAGGTCGATTGGCTTTTGCCATTCCTGCGAAAGCGGGGAAGGCGGTGGCCCTTTGGTCAATCGATGGCGATGAATCCCCGATCATGTCGGGGATACCATCGTCAAAAGCCTTGAATGAAGTGAAAGGCCCTCATTTCGCCTTTTTGTAGGGCACAAATTCCCCAAGGCTGCACACCGGCCCCTGTATGCCGCTCACCCGGTCGACAAGGCGGATGATGTCGCCTCTGCACAATTGGCCGCTATAGGTTTCGACCACCATGATGTCGTCGCCACGGGTCAGGCCCGGACATGTCGCGCGCAGCTTGTTCATATACACTGTGCGGCCGGATTCGCGGTAGAGAAGCGTGTCGTCGCTGATCCGGATGGCGCTGACATTGCGGCTGTTCGTGATGCAGTTGCGCGGGGCTTCTGCGACCTTGCCCTTCAGTTCCTTTGCAAGAATTTTGGCTTCCTTGTCGCGGACCGGTGCGGGTGCAGTGTCGGCATCGCCATAGGCGCACCCAGCCAATGTCATTGAAGCCATCAGTCCGAAAATCAGTCCCGGGCGCAGCATATTCGTTCTCCGCAATTGAATTGCCATATCGACATTAGCGGATAGCCGATTATCTGGACATGAACGAGTGGAGAAACGAGGAGAGCATGGTGGGTGGTTGGCCGAAGCTGGAATGGGATGGAAAACGCACAGGACCGCTGCAAGGGGTGAAGGTGCTCGACATGTCGTCGGTGGTGCTCGGGCCATTCGCGACGCTGCAACTGGCCGATCTGGGCGCCGAAGTCATCAAGGTCGAAAATGCGCAGGGCGGCGGCGATATCATGCGCAAGGCGGGCGACAACCCCACCGGCGATCTGGGGCCCATCTATGCCAGCCTCAACCGGAACAAGAAATCGGTCGCGCTCGATGCTTCCAAACCCGACGACAGGGCGGCGATTCTCGACCTTGCGTCCGGGGCCGATGTCTTTTTTCACAATGTCCGCATGGCGGGGATGGAAAGGCTGGGCCTCGGCTATGCCGATCTGAAGGCGGTCAACCCGGATATCGTCTATGTCCATTGCGCGGGCTATGGTGCCGAAGGCCCCTATGCGAAGCGCCAGGCCTATGACGATCTGATCCAGGCGGCGTCCGGATTTGCCGCGCTGTTCGAGATGCGCGATGGCGGGCGGCCGCAATATGCTCCCTCGGTGGTGGCCGACAAGGTCAGCGGCATGTTCGCGGCCAATGCCGTGCTCGCTGCGCTGCTGGGGCGTGCGAACGGGCTGGGCGGGCAGTTTGTTCAGGTGCCGATGTTCGAATGCTTCACCTGGTTTCACATGGTCGAAAATCTGTGGGGCAACACCTTCCTGCCCGGCAATGGCAAGCTGGCCTATACGCGCTCGATCAATCCGCGGCGGCGGCCCTATCCGACCAAGGACGGCTATATTGCGATCGTGCCCTATGCCGACCATCAGTGGGAGAAATTCTTCGAACTTGCCGGAAGGCCCAATATTTTCGAAGATCCGCGCTTTTCGTCCTATAAAGCCAGGCTGGAAAATACGTCCGAGCTATATGCCACAATCGAGGAAGCCAGCGCGACCAAGACGACGGACGAGTGGGTCCAGCTGCTCAACGCCAACAATATTCCCGCGATGAAATATAACCGCATGGCGGAAGTGTTCGACGACCCACATCTGAAGGCGGTCGATTTCTTCGAAGAGCGCGAGGCGAAGGCGGGCTACAGCTATCGTTCGATGCGGCACCCGGTGCACTATGCCTCGACCCCCGCCTCCTTTTTCGCCGACCCGCCCGGACTTGATGCCGACAGGGATGAGGTTCTGGGCAAATCGGGCTAGACCCTGATGACATTACCTTGATCCAGCCCAACCCCTGCGGGGCGGGGCAAGGTAACGTCATCAGGGTCTAACGGTTGCGCGGTGTCCAGCCGCTGTCGTCCCTGCCTTTTTCGAGCAGGCGTAGCGCCAGCCCGGCGATGACGCCGATGCTGATCGCGACCGCGAGGTCGGAGACAACAGTCAGGATCAGGGTCAGGACGAACAGCCCCCTTTCGGCCAGCGGCAGGTGCACATAGTCGCGCCATTTTTCCGGTTCGCTCATGTTCCAGGCGGTCAGCATCAGCACGGCGGCAAGCGCGGGCAGGGCAAGCATGCCTGCCCAGCGCGCGGCAACCAGCATGATCGCCAGAATGAGAAGCGCGTGCACCATCCCGGCCACGGGCGTTTTCCCGCCCGCCCGCACATTGGTTGCGGTGCGGGCGATCGCCCCCGTCACCGGCATGCCGCCGAACAGTGCAGAGGCGATATTGCCATAGCCTTGCGCCATGATTTCGGCATTGGGCCGGTGCTGCCCTTCGATCATCCGGTCGGCGACGATCGCCGAGAGCAGCGATTCAACCCCCGCAAGAAAGGCGATGACGAGTGCCGAGGGTAACAGCTCCTGCACCTTGGCGAGGCTGATTGAAGGCAAGGTGGGGGACGGAAGACCGGCGGGCAATTCGCCAAAGCGCGAGGCGATGGTATCGACCGGCAAGGCGGCAAATGCGGCAAAGGCCGAACCGGCTGCCACGCCTATGACAAGGCTGGGCGAGCGGGGCGCCCGGCGGCGGAGCACCACCATCAGCAGCAGCGCGAGCAGGGCGACGCCCACGGCATAGGGGCTGCTATGCGGCAACGCGCCAGCAAGCGCCGCGAGCTTGGGGAGGAATTCGGCGGGCAGCTTTGCGATCTCCAGCCCCAGAAAGTCTTTCAACTGGCTGGTCGCGATGATGATCGCGATACCGACGGTAAAACCGTTTATGACCGGTTCGGGGACCAGCGCGATCAGCCGTCCGGCGCGAAGATAACCGGCAACCAGCAATATCGCGCCCGCCATCAGCGTCGCCAGCACCAGCCCGTCATAGCCATGATCGGCGATCACCGAATAGACGACGACGATGAACGCCCCGGTCGGCCCGCCAATCTGCACCCGGCTGCCGCTGGTCAGCGAAATCACGAAGCCGCCGATGATGGCGGTAATCAGCCCCTGCGCCGGCGTGGCACCCGAAGCAATGGCAATCGCGATGCTCAGCGGCAGCGCGACCAGCGCCACCGTCAACCCCGCCAGTGCATCCTGCCTGAACAGCGACCAGCTATAGTCGCGGATCGTGGTCAGGATCTTGGGTTGGCGCATGTCAGGCCTTGGCCTTCTCCGCCGCGATCCAGTCTTTCACCATATCCTCGAGCACATTCAACGGCACCGAACCCTGGCCGAGGACGGTATCGTGAAAGGCCGCCAGATCGAACTTCGCACCCAGTTCCCTGGTCGCCAGCTCGCGCAGTTCGCGGATTTTCAACTCACCCAGCTTGTAGGCCAGCGCCTGTCCGGGCCAGCTGATATAGCGGTTGACCTCCGCTTCGATGTTGGCAGCAGACAACGCGCTGTTGTCGGTCATATAGGCGATCGCCTGTTCCTTGCTCCAGCCCTTGGCGTGGATACCGGTGTCGACGACCAGACGGCAGGCGCGCCACATTTCATAGGACAGCCGCCCCATATCCTTGGCGGGGGTATCATATAGCCCCATCTCGATGCCGAGCCGTTCCGAATACAGCCCCCAGCCCTCGGTAAAGGCGGTGAAGAAGGCCCCGTTCTTGCGGAAATCGGAAAGCTCCAGTTCCTGTTGCAGCGCGATCTGGTTGTGATGGCCGGGCACCGCCTCGTGCACCGACAAGGCGGGAATTTCCCAGAAGGGGCGCTGGTCGAGCTTAGACGTGTTGACATAGTAGAAACCGGCAACGCCGATCGCGGGCGAGCCGGGGCTGTAAAAGGCCGTGGTCGTGCCCTCGGCGATTTCGGCCGGGATTTCCTTGATGCCATAGGGCAGGCGCGGCAGGCGGTGAAACAGCCCAGGCATCTTGCCGTCGATGGTCTTGTTCACCCGTGCGACCTTCTCCATCAATTCTTCGGGTGTCTTCGCATAATAGCGCGGATCGGTGCGCAGATGCTGGATGAAGGCTTCGCGGCTGGCAAAGCCTGCCCTGGTCGCCACCTCGACCATTTCGGCGCGGATGCGCGCCACTTCTTTCAACCCCAACGCGTGGATCTGGTCGGCGTTCAGGTTGGTGGTCGTTTCCTGCCGGATGCGGAAGTTATAATAATCCTTGCCGCCGGGCTGCGCCGATATGCCGGGTGCCTTGGCGCAATTGGGCTTGTAGCTTTTCGCAAACCAGTCGAGATGTTTGTTGAGCGCGGGATAGATGACATCGCCGATGATTGAAGCCGCTTCGGCGGAAAGCGCGGTCCATTCGGCTTCGTCGATATTGGCGGGGCGGGAACGGGCATAAGGCGCGAAATAGCGCGATTGGCGGGTGTCGTCGGCGATCAGCCCCGAAATCCCCTTTTCATAGCCGTCCAATACCACGCAGGGCAGAACATATTTGCCCTTCAGCGCCTCGTTCGCGACCGCGAGCGACTGATCGTTGACCCGGCCATATTGCTTCAGCCGGGCGTTGTAGCTTTCATAGTCCGCCTTGTTGCGGAACGGCAGATTGTCGGCCATTCCCGCGAAATTCTGATGCCAGCCCGCATAGGTCGAAAAGTTGATGCTGCGCTGGCCATAACGGTTGGCCTCGACATTTTCCTCCAGCGTGCGTTTCAGAATGCCATATTCGATTGCGTCTGCCGGTGTCAGCTGGCTGGCATCGATCTGCTGCAGTTTTGCAAGAATGGTCGCGCTGGCGGCGGCGAAGCGGTCACGCCCGGCAAGGCTGAAATCGCCCACCTCGCTTGCATAATCGTCAATCCCCAGCGAGCTGGCGTAGATGGGCGATTCCTTCATCGACAGCGCCCAATATTCGTCGACCAGTGCTTTGACCGCGGACCCCGAATCGGCATGTGCGGGCAGTGCAGTGCCAAGCATGAGTGCGGCGAGAATGAATGTGCGCATGTCTAACCTCCCATATTTGCCGACCTTCTAGCGAGCTGCCTGCCTCTGCACAATGTCACAGGCTTGACATCATCGGCTGGCAGCGCATGAACCGATGCGATAGCCGAAAGGAATGACGATGCGTGTTGGCACCTCGATACTGGCAACGTCCGCGATGCTCGCGCTTTCAGGATGCGCCGCCGGTCCTTCGCCGCAGACTGCGACATCACCGGCGCCGCACAGCGCGCAGGAGGCGTTGCGCCCCTATTATGCGACGCTGGATTCCCGGCTGCCGGTGGCTGCCCCCAATCCGGCGCTGCCGGGCGACACCGTCCTGACCCGCATCGCCTTTGGGTCGTGCCAGAACGAGAACCGCGCGATGGCCTATTGGGATGTGATCGCCGCACAAAAGCCCCAGGCCTTTCTGCTCATCGGCGACAATGTTTATGGTGATACCGGCGCGCAATGGAGCGCCGACATGCCAACGCTGACCGCCAGCTATCGCAAGCTGTCGACGCGGGTCGAATGGGATCGCTTCCGCCGCTCGGTTCCGATGATGACAATATGGGATGACCATGATTTCGGCGCCAATGACGCCGGGGGCAGTTTCGCGTTCAAGGAATATGCGGAGAAAATATACGAATCCTACTGGTCCTCGTCGGCCGAAGTGAAATCGCGCCCGGGTGTCTATGAAAGCCATATTGTGGGGCCGGAGGGGAAACGGGTGCAGTTCATCCTGCTCGACACGCGCTTTTTCCGCTCGGACCTTGTCCGCATGCCCTATCACGATCCCGGGCCGGCGCTCGGCTGGTATCTGCCCAATGAAGACCGTCAGGCGACCTTGCTGGGAGAGGCGCAGTGGCGATGGCTGGCGGACGAGCTTGCAAAGCCTGCCGATTTGCGGATCATCGTCTCGTCGACGCAGGTGATTACCAGCGCGCATAATTTCGAAGGCTGGACCAATTTCCCGCGCGAGCGCGACAAGCTGTATCGCCTGCTCGCCGAAAAGCAGGTGAACAACGCGCTGTTCCTGTCTGGCGACCGTCACGCCGCCGGTTTCTACAAGGCCGAGGTGAAGGGGCTTGCCAAGCCGTTATGGGATTTCACCTCCTCGTCATTGAACCTGTCGTTCGGCAAGGGCGACAATGGCGAGCGTGAGCCCGATCCGGCACGCACCGGCGGTTTCTGGGCGATCCCCAATTTCGGGCAGATCGATATCGACTGGAATGCGAAAAAGGTGCGGCTGTCGCTGCGCAGGGACGACGGCAGCCTGATCGAGGAGCAAGTGATCAACCCCTTCGGTTGATCTCCGAAAAATCGACCGGGGCGACCGTCGCGATCACACGGTCGCGGATGGCCTGCGCCTCGGCGAGCGGGACGGCTGCAAAGCGCAGCGTTCCCCCGGCAATGCCGAAATGCAGCGTCGAAAGCCCGAGTAGCCGGGCGAGCGGGCCTTGCGAAATCTCGGCGCTTTGCACCTTTATCTGGCGCGCGATGATCAGCCGCCGGTTCCACCAATTCTCGCGCATGTAAAGCTGGTCGCCATCGGCCAGATCGCCATAGTTGCGCCATTCGAGCCAGACGATGAGCAGGAAGATCAGCGGCAACAGCACCAGCCAGCGGACCAGCGCGGCTGGCGCCGCCGCGAAAATCACAAGGGCCGTCATGGCGATCATTGCACCGGCAAGGGGGATCAGCGTCCAGACCGCCCACCAGAGAAAAGGCCCTTTGCGAAAATGCGCATCGGGCGCGGGAAGAGCGATGTCCGCTTCGGCGATGATCGGGGCGATTTCTTCCAGTTGCGCCAGTGGGGCGACCAGATGGTGGCTGTCCTTCTTGCTTTCCTGTGCGAGGCTGACAAAGCGCAGCGCGTGCCAGCCGCGCCGCTTGCGCACCGGCCCCGTCTCGATAATCGCCGCCTGGACGCGTGCGACCGGCATCACCACATCGGTCAGCGTCAACAGGCCGCGACGGCGGCGAAAGCCCTTGGTCGTGCGGTCGAGGCGAAAGCCATAATCGGTCAGGAAGGTGCGGACGATGCCGGTGAAGGCGCCGATGGCGACCAGCCCGACAAGCGCCGCAACCGCGCCGTAAATGCGCGTGGCAAGGCTGATGTCGTCAATCGACACCCCGTTGACCTCGGCCGTGTCGATCCAGCGCGACAGATCCCAGAAATCGAAGGGCAGCAGGAAATCGAGCTGCTGTGCGATACCGCCCAGCACCGCGAAGATGACGAGACTGAATGAGTAAATGCCGAGTGTCACCAACCGGCGTGTATCCATCGCGAATACGGTCGTGCCCGCCTCGTCCGCGGCAGGGGCCTCGTCGCCTGCGGCCAGCACCCGGCCAGCCTTGCGCGCCTTGATCGTTTCGCGCAGCCGTTCGGCATCGGCAAGCGAGACGTAGCGCAGCGTAGCATCGTCGCCATCGCCGCCACCGGTTTCGAACTTCACTTCACCCAGCCCGAGCAGGCGCGCGAGCGGTTTCTGTTCGATGCTGACATCCTGGATGCGGTCATAGGGGATCGAGCGCGCCGAACGGCTCAATATCCCGTGCTCGATACGGATATCATCCTCGCCAAGATGATAGTGGAACCGCATCCATGCGAGCCAGCGGAAGAACAGGCTGCCCAGCAAAACCGCAAAAATGACTATCGGGATCAGTTCGGGGCGATTGCGGCTGCCCGTTCCGAAGGCCACAGCCAATATCGGGAACAGCAATTGCGGCAGGCCGGTGATGAAGTGGGCGATCAGGCCCAATGGATGCAGGCGCTGGCCGGCATCCTTTGCCTCGTCCGGTTGCGGGTGGGGCGCGGCTGGTTCGCCGTCCGGACTATCCACCGCCGGCCCTTCCCGTCGGCGCGACGGCCATAGGCCAGCCGGTATTGGACAGGCTCATCGCTGCGCTTCCTTGATATGTTCGCGGATTGCCTCGCGCATTTCGACCGCCTCTTCGTGACGCAGGCCCGGCAGGCTGACGCTGGCATTATGGTTGCCCGCCGTGTGCACGGTGAGCGTGGCGAGGCCATAGCGCCGCATGATCGGGCCCTGATGGACATCGATATGCTGGATCCGCCCCAGCGGCACCACGGTGTCGCTGTAAAACAGATAGCCGCGCACGATCCGCAGCCGGTCTGCCCCCAGTGCATAGTGCCAGCGCGCATAGCGGCGGGAAGGTAAGGCAAGAACAATCCAGGCTGCCAGAAATGCAGCAGGAATTATGAACAGGCCGGTGGCCGTCAACTGCGCCGTTTCCAGCACCAGCGCGCCTGCCAATGGTATCGCCGCAAACAGCGCCGCCCCGATGCGCATCACCGTCACATAAGCGGGATCGAGCGGCTTGAGCGGGTCGGTATCTTCCATCCCCAAGATATGCGGCTGCTGTGTTGCTTTGGCAAGACAGTATCTCGTGCCCATTACGGGAGAGGGACCATTCTGCTGCTCGGGCCCCTATCGCCACAGGCGAAGCACTATTTGATCCCGTTTTGATAAAAGAGGCAAGAGGAGGTGAGGGGGCGTTTCCACGTCAACACCTCATTCGCTCCTGCCTCTTTTACAAAATAATCATTGCCCTAGCGGGCGAGCGCTTCTTCCGCCTCGCGCACCAGCTTGGCGATGATGTCGACGACCGGGCGTTCGACATGCACCATGCCGACCGATTGCCCCGCCATCACCGAGCCATATTCGACATCGCCATCGATCACCGCGCGGCGCAGCGCGCCCGCCCAATAATGTTCGATCTCTAGCTGGGCGGCCTCCATGTCGATTTCGCCACGGTCGAGCTTGGCTGCAACCTCGATCTGCTTGCGCGTAAATTCCTCGGTGCCCTTGTTCTTGAGCGCGCGGACGGGGATTACCGGCAGGCGCGGGTCGATCTGCACGCTCGCCACCGCATCGCGGGCATTGGCGCGCAGAAAGGCCTGCTTGAAATTGGGATGCGCAATGCTCTCATGCGCGCAGACAAAACGCGTGCCCAGTTGCACGCCCGCCGCACCCATTTCGAGATAGCTCGCGACGAGCCCGCCACGCCCGATCCCGCCCGCGACGAATATGGGCAACTGCTCGCCCAGTTCGGGCAGGATTTCCTGTGCCAGCACGCTGGTCGAAACCGGGCCGATATGCCCGCCCGCCTCGCTGCCCTCGATAATCAGCGCATCGACCCCCGAACGGGCAAATTTCTTGGCGAGCGTCAGCGCCGGGGCAAAGCACAGCACCTTTGCGCCCGAATCCCTGATTGCCTCGATGCTGCCCTTGGGCGGCAATCCGCCTGCCAGCACGATATGGCTCACCCGATGTTTCGCGCAGACAGCGATCAGGTCCATGATCTGCGGGTGCATGGTGATCAGGTTGACGCCAAAGGGTTTCGCGGTGAGCGCCTTTGTCGCCGCGATTTCGGCATCGAGCAATTCGGGCGTCATCGCCCCGCACGCAATCACCCCGAACCCGCC
>JADLBY010000082.1 GCA_020847445.1 Sphingomonadaceae bacterium
GATCGATCCGGTCGGCGCCTGCGTCGGCATGAAGGGCAGCCGCGTTCAGGCGGTGGTTCAGGAAATGCAGGGCGAAAAGATCGACATCATCCCCTGGTCTGAAGATGCCGCGACCTTCATCGTCAACGCGCTGCAACCGGCAACGGTCAGCCGCGTCGTCATCGACGAGGAAGAGGCGCGTATCGAAGTTGTCGTTCCCGACGACCAGCTGAGCCTCGCCATCGGCCGTCGTGGCCAGAATGTCCGGCTTGCCAGCCAGCTGACCGGCCGCGCGATCGACATCATGACCGAGGCGGAATCGAGCGAGAAGCGCCAGAAGGAATTTGTCGAGCGTTCGGAAATGTTCCAGCAGGAACTTGATGTTGACGAAACGCTGGCGCAGCTGCTGGTGGCCGAAGGGTTCAGCGAACTCGAAGAAGTCGCCTATGTGGCGCTGGAGGAAATTGCCGGTATCGAAGGTCTGGACGACGAACTGGCCGAAGAATTGCAGAGCCGTGCGGCCGAAGCGCTTGAGCGCAAGGAAGAGGCATCGCGCAACGAACGTCGCGAACTGGGCGTCGAAGATGCGCTGGCCGAATTGCCGCACCTGACCGAAGCGATGCTGGTCACGCTGGGCAAAGCTGGCGTCAAGACGCTCGACGATCTGGCCGATCTGGCGACCGACGAGTTGATCCAGAAGGGGCGGACCGAACAGCGCCGCGGCGACAATCGCCGCCACCGCGTCGAAGACAAGCCCGGCATCCTGGCGGTCTATGGCCTGAACGAAGAACAGGGCAACGAGATCATCATGGCGGCCCGCGCGCACTGGTTCGACGATCTGGAACCGGAAATCGAAGGGGAGGACGCCGTTGCCGCGGAAGACTCCCAATGAGGACCGTAATAGCCCTGTAAGAAGGTGCATTCTGACGGGAGAGCGGGCGGAACAACGCCTGCTGATCCGTCTTGCGCTCGGCCCGGACGGCGAGGTCGCCCCCGATATTCACGGGAAAGCGCCTGGTCGCGGGGCATGGGTTGGCGTGCCCGCCGATGAACTGGAAACCGCACGCGTGAAGGGCAGGCTTGCCGGTCTGCTCAAGCGCGCATTCAAGATATCCGAACTGTCGGTTCCCGATGATCTGGTCTTGCGGATCGGCCGGGGGCTGGAAAACGCGACTCTCGACCGCCTTGGTCTTGAGGCGAGATCGGGCAACCTGTTGTCGGGGGCCGAAAAGGTCGATGCAGCGGCCCGGAGCGGTGCGGTCGAGCTGCTGCTCCATGCCTCCGATGCGAGCGACGATGGCGCTTCAAAGCGCGATCAGAGCTGGCGCGTGGGTCTTGAGGAAGAGGGCAGCGGCAGGAAAGGTCTGCGCCTGCCGGTCGATCGCGACCGGCTTTCGGGGGCGCTTGGACGGGCGAATTCGGTGCATGTGGCGATCACCGATGCAAAAGCAGCGGAGCGGGTGAAACATCACCTAGACCGCTGGCTTTATTTCATTGGATGCAGTAACGCGCGCGGCGACGCCAAGGCGGACCGTCGCGCGAATGCTGCTCCAGACGGTAATTGATTGAAGGCAAGGTCTGTAGAAAATGAGTGACGAAAACGAAAACAAACCGACACTGGGTCGCAAGCCGTTGGGGCTGAAGCCGCGGCTGGAGTCGGGCGAGGTGAGGCAGACCTTCAGCCATGGCCGCACCAACAAGGTTGTGGTCGAAGTCAAGCGCAAGAAGCTTGTCGGCAAGCCGGGCTATACGCCCGAGCCCGAGGTTGCCGCGCCGCCGCCGCCTCCGCCCGCGCCGCCGCCGCCCGCAGCGCCGGTGCGCAAGCCCGCCCCCGGTGGCGAAACCCCGCAGGAACGTGTCGCCCGTCTGCAGCGCGAAGCAGAGGAAGAGCGGCTGCGCCTTGCCGAGGAGGCGAACCGTCGCGAGCAGGAGGAACGCCTGCGTGCTGCCGAGGAAGAAAAGCGGCGCGCAGAGGATAACCGAAAGGCCGAGGCCGTGGCGGCCAAGGCACCGCCGGTTGTCGAGGAGGCTGCCGATGTCGCGCCCGAAACGGTCGATGGCGTATCGCCGCCGCCGGC
Source organism: Sphingomonadaceae bacterium (assembly GCA_020847445.1). Classification (GTDB taxonomy): domain Bacteria; phylum Pseudomonadota; class Alphaproteobacteria; order Sphingomonadales; family Sphingomonadaceae; genus Sphingorhabdus_B. Next base: position 2,058 of record JADLBY010000082.1, read on the forward strand.
CCGTCGCTTCACGCCGGTGGAATCGCCCAAGCGTCCGGCCCCTGCGGCTGCGCGTGAGGATGCACGGCCCGCCGAAGGGCGTCGGGATGATGTCCGGCGCGAAGATCCGAAAAAGGCACCGCACAAGCCCAGCCGTGACCGGGCAGGGGACCATCGCCGCCAGTCGGGCAAACTTACCGTTACCCGCGCGCTTGATGATGATGAGGGCGCACGCGCACGCTCGCTTGCCGCGCTGAAGCGCGCACGCGAAAAGGAACGGCGCGCCCATATGTCGGGCATGCAGCGCGATGCGCAGCCCAAACAGGTCCGCGATGTGGTGGTTCCCGAGGCGATTACCGTCCAGGAACTGGCGATCCGCATGGCCGAAAAGGGCAGCGACCTTGTGAAGGCGCTGTTCAAGATGGGGATGCCGGTTACGCTGACGCAGAGCATCGATCAGGATACCGCCGAACTGCTGGTCACCGAATTTGGCCACAACATCACCCGCGTGTCGGATGCCGACGTCGATATCGCCCATGATGACGATGTCGATGCGCCCGAAACGCTGAAGGCCCGTCCGCCGGTCGTGACCGTCATGGGCCATGTCGATCATGGCAAGACCTCGCTGCTCGACGCGCTGCGCGGGGCCAATGTGCAGGCAGGCGAAGCCGGCGGCATCACCCAGCATATCGGCGCCTATCAGGTGAAGACCAAGGGGGGCGACCTGATCACCTTCCTCGATACGCCCGGCCACGAAGCATTTAGCGAAATGCGCGCGCGCGGCGCGATGGTGACCGATATGGTCATCCTTGTCGTTGCCGCCGACGACGGCATCATGCCGCAGACGATCGAGGCGATCAATCACGCCCGCTCGGCCAATGTGCCGATGATCATCGCGATCAACAAGTGCGACAAGGAGGGGGCCAACCCGCAACGCATTCGCGAACGTCTGCTCGAACATGAAGTGATCGTCGAGAAAATGGGCGGCGACGTGCAGGATGTCGAAATCTCCGCGCTCAAGAAGACCGGCCTCGACGATCTGCTCGACAAGCTTGCGCTGCAGGCCGAACTGATGGAGCTGAAGGCCAATCCCGATCGTGCGGCGGAAGCCGTTGTCGTCGAGGCGCAACTCGACAAGGGCCGGGGCGCGGTTGCCACGCTGCTCATCCGTCGCGGTACGCTCAAGACCGGCGACGTGTTTGTCGTTGGCGAGGAATCGGGCAAGGTTCGCGCCCTGATCAACGACAAGGGTCAGCAGGTGAAGATGGCCACGCCGTCGATGCCCGTCGAAGTGCTCGGCCTCACCGGCGTTCCCGGGGCAGGCGAAATCCTGACCGTGGTCGAAAACGAAGCCCGTGCCCGCGAAGTTGCCGCGTTCCGCAAGGAACAGGCGAAGCTCAAGCGCACGACCCAGGCACCGGTTTCGGTCGACAACATGTTCACCGCGCTGTCGGCGAACCGGGCGAAGGAATATGCGGTCGTTGTCAAGGCCGACGTCCAGGGTTCGGTCGAAGCGATCATCAACGCCCTGCACAAGATTTCGACCGACGAGATCAAGGTGCGCGTGCTGCAGTCGGGCGTCGGGGCGATCACCGAAAGCGACGTCAACCTGGCCAATGCCTCGAAGGCACCGATTATCGGTTTCAACGTCCGCCCGAACGCCAAGGCGCGGCAAATCGCCGAGCGGGAAAAGACCCGGTTCAAATATTTCGACGTGATTTATCACCTGACCGAAGATGTCGCCAAGGAAATGGCGGGCATCCTCGGCCCTGAAATCATCGAAACCGTGGTCGGCCGTGCGAAAATCCAGGAGGTCTTCAACGCGGGCAAGAAGGACAAGGCCGCAGGTCTGCTGGTCCTCGAAGGCCATATCCGCAAGGGCTATCACACCCGCCTTACCCGCGAGGATGTTATCGTCTCGAAGACCGTCATCGCTTCGCTGCGTCGCTTCAAGGACGATGTGGACGAAGTGCGTGCGGGCCTCGAATGTGGCGTCGTGCTTCAGGATACCAACGACATCAAGGCTGGCGACATGCTCGAAATCTTTGAAGTCGAGGAACGTGAACGGACGCTGTGACGGAGTTTTTCGGCACAGGCGGGGCGCAGGCCTATCTGATGGGGGCGGAGTTTGTCGACTTCGATCCCGCCAGTGAAACCATCACCATGCGCTTCGTCGCGCCTGCCAGTTTCATTACCTATCGCGGTGGCGTGCAGGGTGGACTGGTGGCCGGCTTTCTCGATGAGGTGATGGGGCGGGCGCATGTGCAGGCGACAGACGGAGCCGAGGCCCCGCTCAATCTTGAAATTGCGATGACGCTGATGAAGCTCATTCCGGCTGGTCCGCTGATGGGCAAGGGCCGTGTGATCCGCCGTGGACGGCGCGTGATCTTCCTTGAAGGCGAATTGTGGGACGAGAGCTGGACGGTGCAATATGCCCGCGCCACATCGACCGCCATCCCAACGCCGCTGCCGGGAAAGCGTGGCGATGGCGCGTCATAACGAAACCCCCGAAGGCCGCTCGGTCCGGTTGCTACGCGTGGGCGAACAGGTGCGCCATGTGCTGTCAGACCTGCTCGCGCGCGGCAGCGTGCATGACGATGTGCTCACCAGCCATAGCGTCAGCATCACCGAAGTGCGCATGTCGCCCGATCTGCGGCATGCGACGGTGTTCGTGAAGTCGTTGCTGGGCGCTGACGACAGCGACGTGTTGAAGGCCCTGCGCACCCATACCGCCTACCTCCAGCGCGAAGTCGCCTCACGGGTGCGGATGAAATATGCGGCGAAGCTCAAATTCCTGCCGGATGAGAGTTTCGACGAAGCCAGCCATATCGAAAAGCTGTTGTCGAACCCGCATGTCATACAGGATCTGACACCCGACGAGGATGAAGCCTAGGTTTTGGCCCTAGTCGGGCAGAAGCCGGGTCCGGATCGTAATCGATACTTTTTTGCCGACAACCACCGAATAGGCGGTCATGCCGAATTCGCGCCGGTTGATTGTGGTCATGCCGGTTAGCCGGATCGCCTCTTTGCCGCTTGCCGTTGCCGGTGGTGCGGAAAATTTCACATTCAGCGTGACCGGTCGGGTGACGCCGCGTGCCGTCAGTTCGCCGGTGACAACGCCACTGGTTGCGTCGGCCATCGCCAGTTGCGTGCCTGCGAAACGGACCGTGGGATATTTGTCGACATAGAAGAAATCCTTGCCTTTCAGCCGTCCGGTGGTGACCGTGTCGTCGGCTTTCAGCTGGGTTGCGTCGATCGAGACGTCGAGAATGATGTGAGTCATCTGGTCGGGTGAGAGAACCACATTGCCACGCAGGGCAGGGAAATAGGCCTTGCGACTGCCAATGCCCAAAAACGCCACCCTGGCGTCGACCGAACTCGATCCCGGATCGAGCGTAAACCGGTATGTCGATGCCGTGTTGGCCAGGCTGGATACACACAGCAGCACCAGCGCGGCCGACCATCTGGCAGTTTTCCACCGCATAATCCGCACTCCGATCACGGCTCTGCCTGTCCATGCCAGATAAGGCTTGGATTCGTCCAGCAGGCAAAGTTATGTCTGCGCTATGGCTAAGCTCTATTTCTATTACTCCTCGATGAACGCGGGCAAATCGACGACATTGCTGCAGGCCGATTTCAACTATCGCGAACGCGGGATGGAAACGATGCTCTGGACGGCGGCGCTCGATGATCGCTACGGGCAGGGCTATGTCACATCGCGGATCGGATTGAAGGCTGATGCGCATAAATTCGATCCCGAAACCGACCTGTGGCAATCGATAGCCGCCGAACATGATGCCCGGGCGCTGGCTTGCGTCCTGATCGACGAGGCGCAGTTTCTCGCGCGCGAACAGGTGCTGCAATTGGCGCGGATTGCCGACGAGATTGGCATTCCCGTGCTGTGCTATGGCTTGCGCACCGACTTTGCGGCGGAATTGTTTCCGGGGTCGGCAGCGCTTCTGGGGCTGGCGGACGCGCTGGTCGAACTGAAGGCCGTTTGCCATTGCGGGCGAAAATCGACGATGAATTTGCGCGTCGATGGTGAAGGGCGCGCGGTGATCGACGGCCAGCAAACCGAAATCGGCGGAATTGACCGGTATGTGGCGATGTGCCGCAGGCATTTCATGCAGGCCCGGAACGAGGCAGCCGCTCATTCGGCGTTCAGATTGGAAAAGGCATGATCCAACCCATGAATAGCCGATTTGCCCTTTCGGGTCTTGCACTGGCGGCCCTTGCCAGCGCGCCCGCCATTGCGGAAAAGCCCAGGCAATGGGCCGAATTTGGCGTTGAGACGCGTATCGTATTTGCCAATAGCGGCGGCATCCGGAACTTCGAGGCCAATGGTGATCGCGGGCTGTGGATCGAGGATCGCCAGCGACGCTGGTATTATGCGCGAATTATCGGCCCGTGCCACAATCTCGAATTCGCCCATGGGCTCAGTTTCGATACCAGAGGCGCGTCGACGCTCGACAGGTTTGGCGGCGTGGTTGCCGACGGGGAATATTGCCAGTTTGAAAGCCTGGCTACGGCGGAAAAGCCGTTGCCGCGAAAGGAAAGGCTGAAATTGCGCAAGGAGGCCCGGGAAGAAGGCCGGAAAGCGGTCGCGCCTGACGATTGACGCAATCGCCCCGCTTCGCCAAGGCGGGGCCATGCATGGCTGGATCATCTTCGACAAACCGACAGGTCTGGGCTCGACGCAGGCGGTTGCTGCGGTCAAGCGCAATTTGCACGAGGCTGGCCATGGTAAGGTAAAGGTCGGCCATGGCGGAACGCTCGATCCGCTGGCATCAGGGGTGCTGCCGATCGCCATCGGTGAAGCGACCAAATTGTGCGGGCGGATGCTCGATGCCTCGAAGATATATGATTTCACTATCACCTTCGGAACCGAAACCAGCGGGCTGGATGCCGAGGGCGAGGTGGTCGCAACCTCGGACATTCGCCCAGCAATGGCGCAAATCGAATCCGTTCTGCCCCGTTTCATGGGCACAATCGAGCAAATTCCCCCGACCTATTCGGCGATCAAAATCGACGGTAAACGCGCTTATGACCGGGCGCGGTCGGGTGAAATCGTTGAAATGCCCAGCCGGACGGTGACGATTTATGCGCTCCGCGTTGCCGCGCCACCATGTGGACAGGAAAATCGCACGGTGACGGGGGAGGGCGTGGAGGCGGTTACCCTGTCAGCGCATGTTTCCAAAGGCACCTATATCCGCTCGCTGGCGCGCGATATTGCCCGTGCGCTTGGAACGGTCGGGCATGTGTCGATGTTGCGGCGCACGCGGGCTGGGCCATTCGGGCTCGAACAGGCGATTTCGCTGGACAAACTCAACGAAATCGGTAAAGGCGCGCCCGCAAAAGACATTATCTTGCCGTTGGAGGCAGGGCTGGTCGACATCCCGGCTCTTGATCTCTCCCCGGATGCGGCAAGGGCGATCCGACAGGGTCGTGTCTTGACCGGGGTTGCCACGAAAGATGGGCTATATTGGGCGCGAGACGCAGAAATGCGTGCATTGGCGCTGGTAGAGCAAATCGGCGGTGCGTTAAGAACCGTTCGTGGCTTCAACCTTTAAAATACGATGTTCGAAGGAAAAACATGTCTATCACTGCTGAACGCAAAGCCGAAGTTATCAAGGAAAATGCCCAGGGCAAAGGCGACACAGGTTCGCCGGAAGTGCAGGTCGCGATCCTGACCGACCGCATCAACACCCTGACCGGACATTTCAAGAGCCACGCCAAGGATAACCATTCGCGCCGTGGGCTTCTGCAGATGGTCAACAAGCGTCGCTCGCTGCTCGACTATCTCAAGAAAAAGGATGTCGCGCGTTACAATGCGCTGATTTCCAAGCTGGGCTTGCGCAAATAAGAAATTGCGAGGCGGCTCCCGGGGTAAATATCCGGGGGCCGCTTTTGCCATATGGGGCGTATCCGCATTTCGGCGGATCCGGCCATGGGGCGCACAATGCCCCGACCGGCCCGGGCCGGCGATCCCGGAAAACAGGAGGCCCCTTTGCGCAATAGGGCGCGAAGGCATCTCAAGGAAAATCTATGTTTGATGTGAAAAATGTATCGATCGAGTGGGGCGGACAAACCCTGACACTCGAAACGGGCAAGGTTGCCCGTCAGGCCGATGGCGCGGTGATCGCGACCCTTGGCGAAACCGTAGTGCTTTGCGCGGTGACCGCGGCAAAGTCGGTGAAAGAGGGCCAGGATTTCTTCCCGCTCACCGTCCACTATCAGGAAAAATATTCGGCTGCAGGCCGTATCCCCGGTGGCTTCTTCAAGCGTGAACGCGGTGCCACCGAAAAGGAAACGCTGGTTTCGCGCCTGATCGACCGCCCGGTCCGTCCGCTGTTCCCCGAAGGTTTCTACAACGAAATCAACGCCATCGCCCAGGTTCTGAGCTATGATGGCGAAAATGAACCCGACATTTTGGCGATGATCGCCGCCTCGGCTGCGCTCACCATCTCGGGTGTGCCCTTCATGGGGCCGATCGGCGCCGCACGCGTCGGTTACCTGAATGGCGAATATATCCTCAACCCGACCGACGAACAGGTTGCCGAAGGCGATCTCGATCTGGTCGTCGCCGCCACTTATGATGCCGTGATGATGGTCGAATCCGAAGCCAACGAGCTTTCGGAAGAGGTCATGCTCGGCGCCGTCCTGTTCGCGCATGATGCGTGCAAGGAAGTCATCAAGGCGATTGTGAAGCTCGCCGAACAGGCTGCCAAAGAGCCTTGGGAACTGAATGTCGGCGAAGACAATGCCGCGCTCAAGGACAAGATCAAGAAGCTGATCGGCAAGGATGTCGATGCCGCGTACAAGCTGACCGACAAGTCGGCCCGTTCGAACGCGCTGAACGCCGCGCGCGACAAGGCAAAGGCGATGTTTGCAGACGACGGCCTGTCGCCGCAGGAAGTCATGGCCGGCATCAAGCTGACCAAGAAGCTGGAAGCCGAAATCGTCCGCACCGCGATCCTCAAGACCGGCAAGCGTATCGATGGTCGCACGACCACGCAGATCCGCCCGATCGTGGCGGAAACCCACTTCCTGCCGCGTGCGCATGGTTCGGCGCTGTTCACCCGTGGTGAAACGCAGACCATTGCAACCTGCACGCTGGGCACCAAGGATGCGGAGCAGATGATCGATGGCCTGAACGGCCTGCATTATGAGCATTTCATGCTGCACTATAACTTCCCGCCTTATTCGGTCGGCGAAGTTGGCCGCTTTGGTGCGCCGGGCCGTCGCGAAGTCGGCCATGGCAAGCTCGCCTGGCGCGCGCTGCACCCCGTGCTGCCGACCAAGGACGAGTTCCCCTATACGATCCGTCTGACCAGCGACATCACCGAATCGAACGGTTCGTCGTCGATGGCATCGGTGTGCGGCGGTTCGCTCGCCATGATGGACGCAGGCGTTCCCATCAAGCGCCCGGTTTCGGGCATCGCGATGGGCCTGATCCTCGAAGGCAAGGAATTCTCGATCCTGTCGGATATCCTTGGCGATGAAGACCATCTTGGCGATATGGATTTCAAGGTAGGCGGCACCGAAGTCGGCATCACCACGATGCAGATGGACATCAAGATTGCCGGTATCACCCGCGAAATCTTTGAAGCTGCGCTCAATCAGGCGAAGGAAGGCCGTGCGCACATCCTTGGCGAGATGAACAAGGCGCTGGGTGCCACCCGCAGCGAGCTTTCGGCACATGCACCGCGTATCGAAACGATGCAGATCGACAAATCGAAGATCCGCGACATCATCGGTACCGGCGGCAAGGTGATCCGTGAGATCGTCGCCACCACCGGCGCCAAGGTCGATATCGACGATGAAGGCCTGATCAAGATTTCGTCGAGCGATCTTTCGCAGATCGAAGCTGCACGCAAGTGGATTTCGGGCATCGTCGAAGAGGCCGAAGTTGGCAAAATCTATGATGGCAAGGTCGTCAATATCGTCGATTTCGGTGCCTTTGTGAACTTCATGGGCGGCAAGGACGGTCTGGTCCATGTCAGCGAAATGAAGAATGAACGTGTCGAAAAGCCGACCGACGTCGTCAGCGAAGGCATGGATGTGAAGGTCAAGGTTCTCGAGATCGACCCGCGCGGCAAGGTTCGCCTTTCCATGCGTCTGGTCGATCAGGAAACCGGCGAGGAACTGGAAGACACCCGTCCGCCGCGCGAACCCAGAGGCGATCGGGGTGATCGTGGGGACCGTGGCGACCGTGGTCCGCGCCGCGATCGTGGCGGACGCGACGACCGTGGCGGACGTGGCCGCGACCGTGATCGCGGCCCGCGCCGCGAGCGTTCGGAAGGCGGAGAAGGTGGCGATCCGAACCATGTTCCCGATTTCCTGAAGGATTGATCCTTCGGCATGCGGAAAAAAGGAAAAGGGCTGCTTTGGCGGCCCTTTTTCGTATCTGCACCGATGTTGCGGGATCGTGGTTCATCGGCGATACAGGCCGCCGCATAAAGAACGCGCAAAAGCCTTGGCGACAGCGCCAAGTGCCATTAAGGGATGCCCATGCAGAAAAAGCTCATCGCACCGCTCGCGCTCGGTTTGTCGGCCATGTTACTTTCAGGATGCTCCTCGCTCGGGCTTGGTGGCAGCAAGGGCGGACCGGATACGCGGTATGTCGCGCGCGATGTGAACACGCTGTACAGCGCTGCAAAGGCCAAGCTGGATAGCGGCCAATATCAGGTTGCGGCGGCATTGTTCGACGAGGTCGAGCGCCAGCATCCCTATTCGCCCTGGGCGCGCAGGGCGCAGCTGATGAGCGCGTTCAGCTATTACATGGCGCAGAAATATAATGATTCGATTTCGTCGGCGCGCCGTTTCCTGTCGATACATCCTGGGAACAAGGATGCGCCCTACGCTTATTATCTGATTTCGCTCTGCTATTATGAGCAGATCAGCGATGTCACCCGCGATCAGAAGATCACCCAGCAGGCTTTGGCATCGCTGGGCGAGGTGCAGCGTCGATACCCCAATACGCGCTATGCCGCCGACGCCGGACTGAAGATCGATCTTGTCCGTGACCATCTTGCGGGCAAGGAGATGGAAATCGGGCGTTTCTACCAGCGCCGGGCGCTGTGGCTGGCCGCCAGCCTGCGCTTTCGCGAGGTGGTCGACAAGTTCGATACCACCACACATGCGCCCGAGGCGCTGTACCGCCTGACCGAGAGCTATCTGGCGATGGGTGTGCCCGAAGAAGCACGCAAATCGGCCGCCGTTCTTGGTGCCAACTATCCGGGCAGCAAATGGTACCAGCGCGCCTACGATCTGATGCAGAAGCACGCCCCAGGGGCGTGATCCGGACGCTATGTTGACGGGCCTGTCGATCCGCGACGTGGTGCTGATCAAGGCGCTGGACCTCGAATTTGAAGCCGGGCTGGGCGTTCTGACGGGCGAAACCGGTGCGGGCAAATCGATCCTGCTGGATGCGCTGGGCCTTGCCCTGGGCGCACGCGCCGATAGCCGGCTGGTGCGCGCCGGGGCCGACAAGGCCCAGGTTACGGCCAGCTTCGATGCGCCAGCGCATGTTCTGGCGCTGCTCGTCGACAACGACATCACGACAGAGGTCGGCGAATCGCTGATGATCCGCCGGTCGTTGCGTGCGGATGGCGGCAGCAAGGCGTACATCAACGATCAGCCCTGTTCGGCGGCGCTGCTGCGTGAAATTGGCGCCTGTCTTGTCGAAATTCACGGCCAGCATGATGATCGGGGGCTGCTGAACCCGCGCGGACATCGCGCACTGCTCGATGCGTTCGGGCGATGCGATCTGGCGGCCGTGGCCGGGCATTTCGCCGATTGGCAGGAATCGAAGGCGCGGCTGGACAATGCGCGCGAGGCGCTCGACAATGCCGTGCGCGATCGGGAATGGCTTGAACATGCCGTGGCCGAATTGCGGCGGTTCGCACCGCAGGAAGGCGAGGAGGAGCAACTCGCCACCGAACGCGCCGACATGCAGAAGGGAGAGCGCATCGCGGAAGATCTGCGCGCCGTGCTCGAAGCTTTTGAAGGATCGGACAGCGGGCTTGCCAGATTGCGCAGCGCGGCGCGGCGGCTCGACCGGCTGGCGGGCGAACATGCCCTGCTTGCAGAGGCGCTGACCGCGCTGGATCGTTCGGTGATCGAGGCGAGCGAGGCCGAGGACAAGCTGATCGCCGCGACGCAGGCGCTGAGCTTCGATCCCGAACGGCTCGATGCGATCGAGGTGCGGCTGTTCGAACTGCGCGGACTGGCGCGCAAGCACAATGTCCGCCCCGAGGATTTGGCCGCATTGACCGACGATCTCGCATCGAAACTGGATGCGATCGCGGCGGGCGGCGAAGGGCTGGCGAAACTTGAAGTTGATATGGCCGAACATTACCGGGCCTATCGCGCTGCTGCAGAACGTCTGTCCGGCCAGCGGGCAGAGGCGGCGCAAAGGCTGGATGCGGCCGTTGCCGCCGAACTGGCACCGCTCAAGCTGGATACCGCACAGTTCCGCACTTCGGTCGAACTGCTTCCGGAGGATCGCTGGAGCGCATCGGGTTTTGACCGTGTCGAATTCCTCATATCGACCAATCCCGGCGCGCCTTTTGCACCGCTTGCGAAGATCGCGTCGGGTGGCGAATTGTCGCGCTTCATCCTCGCATTGAAGGTTGCGCTCGCCGAGGAAGGCGGGGCCGAAACGATCATTTTCGACGAGATCGACCGTGGCGTCGGCGGCGCAGTTGCTTCCGCGATCGGTGAGCGGCTGTCGCGGCTTGCCGGGGCGGGCAAGCAGTTGCTCGCCGTCACCCACAGCCCGCAGGTCGCGGCCAAGGGGCAGGCGCATTATTTCATCGCCAAATCGAGCGAGGGCAGCGTGACGCGGACGGACGTCACCCGCCTCGACGCTGAAGGTCGCCGCCAGGAAATCGCCCGCATGCTTTCAGGTGCGGAGGTGACTGACGAGGCGAGGGCGCAGGCCGCACGGTTGATGGAGGGGGTTTGAAGCGGGCTATAATTCTGGTCGTTGCAGTTGCATTGCTGACAACGATAGCACGCTTGGCGATATCCCCGGCAAGCTATTTGCTTGTGTGGCCGAATGCAAAAAGCAGCACTGCGTTCATAAGCGTTAATGACCAACGCGCGATCCGGTTGCCGGGGTTTGCAGGTTTATACTTTGCGCGCGTAAGTGCAGCGGAGGGCAAGGCGCAGGTAACAATCTTTCTGGGCGATAAGGCAGTGGAGCGTTGTGTCTTGGGATATTTCACGTCTTTTGAGATACAGCCCAGAGTTTTGTCCAATGAAGATTGCAGGCCTTTATGACCACTGAAGCTGACGCCGCCAATGAACTGATGCGGCTGGCAAAGGCGATTGCGCACCATAACCGGCGCTATCACGCCGATGATGCGCCCGAAATTTCCGATGCGGAATTTGACGCGCTGGTGCGACGTAACAATCAACTGGAGGCGGCCTTTCCGCAACTGGTGCGGGCGGATAGCCCCAATGCGCAGGTGGGAGCGGCGGTCGAGGCATCGCCGCTGCGCAAAGTGACGCATGCCAAACGGATGATGAGCCTCGACAACGCCTTTGCGGACGAGGATGTCGAAGATTTCGTGGCGCGCGTCCGGCGTTTCCTCAACCTGACGGCCGATACGCCGGTGGCGCTGACGGCGGAGGACAAGATTGACGGGCTGTCCTGCTCGCTGCGCTATGAAAATGGTGAACTGGTGCAGGCAGCGACGCGCGGTGACGGGCAGGTTGGCGAGGATGTGACCGCCAATGTGCGGACGATTGCGGAAATTCCGCAGCGGCTCAAGGGTGTGGTGCCCGCCCTGTTTGAGATTCGCGGCGAAATCTACATGGCGAAGGCCGATTTCGAGGCGTTGAATGCGCGGTTGCTGGCTGAGGCCGACGATCCGGAAAAGGCCCGGCAATTTGCCAATCCGCGCAACGCGGCGGCCGGATCGCTGCGGCAGAAGGATGCGTCGGTGACGGCTTCGCGGCCGCTGCGCTTTCTGGCGCATGGCTGGGGAGAGGTGAGCGATCTGCCGTCGGAGAGCCAGTTCGGCGTGATGCAGGCGATTGCCGCCTGGGGGGTGCCGGTGTCGCCCTTCCTGAAAACGGTCGGCGGCGCTGCGGGCGCGCTCACACATTATCGCGAGATCGAGCGGCTGCGCGCAGACTTGCCCTATGATATTGACGGCGTTGTGTACAAGGTCGACCGGCTTGACTGGCAGGAGCGGCTGGGCTTTGTCGCCAAGGCGCCGCGCTGGGCGATTGCGCACAAATTCCCGGCGGAGCAGGCCGAAACCACGCTGGAGGCGATCGACATCCAGGTCGGTCGCACCGGCAAGCTGACCCCGGTGGGGCGGTTGAAGCCGGTGACTGTGGGCGGAGTGGTGGTGTCCAACGTCACGCTGCACAATCGCGACGAGATTGCCCGATTGGGCGTGCGCCCGGGTGACCGGGTGAAGGTGCAGCGGGCAGGGGACGTGATTCCGCAGATCGTTTCGAATTTGACGCGTGAGGATGCGCGCGCGGCCTATGCGTTCCCCGATCATTGCCCCGAATGCGGCAGCGAAGCAGCGGCGGAAGAAGGCGAGGTCGATGTTCGCTGCACCGGCGGTCTGATCTGTCCGGCGCAGCGCGTCGAACGGCTGAAGCATTTCGTCAGCCGGGCGGCACTCGATATTGAGGGGCTGGGCGAAAAGACGATCCAGGAGTTTTTCGACCAGGGCTGGCTGCATTCGCCTGCCGACATATTCCGGCTCGGCGAACATCGCGCCGAAATATTGGGCCGCGATGGCTGGCAGGAAAAGTCTGTGGACAACCTGTTGAAGGCGATCGAGGCCAAGCGCGCGCCCGATGCTGCGCGGCTGCTGTTCGCGCTCGGCATCCGTCATGTCGGCGCGGTAACCGCGCGCGACCTGATGAAGAATTTCACGACGCTACAGCATCTGCGCGACATTGCTTCCTCTGAAGCAGGCGAGGTGGAACTGACGCAGATCGACGGAATCGGTCCGGTTGTGGCGAAAGCGTTGCGCGAATTTTTCCACGAACCGCACAATATTGAGGTGTGGGAGGATTTGCTGAGGCAGGTTGCGCCGCCCGATTATGTTGTCGAGATAAGGGCCTCATCCGTGTCGGGCAAGACGGTGGTCTTTACGGGCGCACTCGAAACCATGAGCCGCGATGAAGCCAAGGCGCAGGCAGAGGCGTTGGGGGCAAAGGCTGCAGGCTCGGTTTCGGCAAAAACCGATCTGGTTGTTGCAGGCCCCGGCGCCGGTTCGAAACTGAAAAAGGCGCAGGAACTGGGCATAGAGGTGATCGACGAGGCCGCCTGGGCCGCGATTGTCGCCGCGGCGGGTTAATCGAACCAGCGCATCACGCCGCCGGGCATCGGCGTCCAGATGCCGATCCGCACCCCTGCCTTGCGCAGCACCGCCCCGGTCCATTCATTGCAGGTGGTATAGGCCGAATAATGCCCCTTGCTGTCGTAAAACAGATTGTCGGGGGCATAGGCCGGATAGGCCCTGCTTTGCCCGTCTGCCGCAAGCCGGAAGGTCGAACGGATCGCGCCGATGATCTTTGCATATTCCTGCTGGCTGACACGGAAAGGCTTGCGATAGGGTGCGGGCCGGGGATCGACGAGGTGGTAGATGTGCAATGTGGTGTCATCCGAACCGATAATCGCCGATGCGACGTCGCCAACCTTAACATCGCCCCAGGTGCGCGCGTTGCGATAGACGCGGCCATGCCCCCAGCCGATCATTGCATGGGTGCCATAGAGATCGCGATCGGCCAGATGTTCGGGCCGGATCAGGTTGGACAGATCTTGGCCCGCTGCCGCCATCGGGACGATCAGGCTGACATGCACGCCGTTGGTTTCGACGAACAATGTTATGCCATGCTCCGGTTCGCGCCAGTCGGGATTGGCGGGAATGGCGCTGCCGATCAGCGCGGCCAGGAAATAAAGGCCGACAATCAGCAATGGCCAGCCCAATATTGCGCGCACGGCACTGCCAAGGCTGTTGATCCGAAAAAGTTTCAAGTGTAACTATCTCCGATGGCCAATTTCACCCATGTCTATGATGCCCCGCCGCCTGGCGCAAACCCGGATTGGACGATCCCGCAAAGCTGGAACGCCTTTTCGGCGGCCGAGCATGCGATGTGGGACCGGCTTTTTGCACGGCAGTCGGACATGCTGCCGGGCCGCGCCTGCGACGCCTTCATGCGCGGTATCGACGTTCTCAGGCTCGAAAAGCCGGGAATCCCCGACTATCGCGAACTCAATGCGCGGCTGATGGCGGCGACCGGATGGCAGGTGGTTGCCGTGCCCGGACTGGTTCCGGACGATGTTTTTTTCGACCATCTGGCGAACCGCCGCTTTCCGGCCGGGAATTTCATCCGCACCCCTGATCAGCTCGATTATCTGCAGGAACCCGACGTCTTTCACGATGTGTTCGGCCATGTTCCGATGCTCGCTGACCCGGTTTTTGCCGATTATATGGTCGCCTATGGCAAGGGCGGGCTGCGCAGTCTGGGCTTTGGCGCGCTGCACAAGCTGGCGCGGCTTTACTGGTACACGGTCGAGTTCGGGCTGATCGAAGAACCGGCAGGGCTGCGCATCTACGGCGCGGGAATCGTCTCCAGCTATGGCGAAAGCCTCTTCTGCCTCGACGATCCCAGCCCCAACCGCATCCGCTTCGATTTGCTGCGGCTGATGCGCACCGAATATCGCATCGACGATTTCCAGCAGAACTATTTCGTCATTCCGTCGCTCGAACATCTGCTCAAGGTGACGGTCGAAACCGATTTTGCTCCGCTTTATGCCCAATTGGAGGCATTGCCCGATATTCCGATAGCCGACATTCTTGCCGACGACGATGTCATCACGCGCGGCACACAGGCCTATGCGCAGGCCAAATCCGCCGCCTGAGATTTACCAGGTGCCGAAGTCGCCCGGGGGCTGGCTGGTGCGTCCCGATGCGCGGATGGGGCGTTTGTGGCCATAATGCCTGCGCTTCACTAATCTGAGGCAAGGCCAGTCGCCGGTATCGCGCCGTTCAAGCAGCAGGAACCCGCTGCGGCGGTAGGCGGCAACGACCTGTTCGACCTGCGTGTTGAGCAACCCCGCCAGAATCAGGGTGCCACCTTCGGCCACAACGGTCGCGAAACTGGGCGCCAGTTCGACCAATGGACCGGCGAGAATGTTGGCGATCAGCAGGTCGTAAGGTGCACGCGCGGTGATATCCGGATGGTCGGTGCCTGTGGCGACATACAGCGCAACGCCCCCGCGATGGTTCCCGACCGCAACCGCGTTTGCGGCCGCATTGTCGCGCGTGACATCGATACTGACCGGATCTATATCCGATGCGGTAACCACTGCCCTTGGCCAGAGGTGCAGCGCAGCGAAAGCCAGCAGGCCGGTGCCGGTGCCGATGTCGGCAATATGATGATAGCGCCGTCCGCCCCGCTTCAGCCGATCGAGCATCGCCAGGCAGCCGCTGGTGGTTTCATGCCCGCCGGTGCCGAAGGCCTGTCCTGCCTCGATCAGGAATGCGCGCGCGCCAAAGGGCACTACACCCTTGTTGGTCGAGGTGTGCACATAGAAGCGGCCTGCAGTGACGGGGGCGACGCTTTGCTGGCTGAGAGTCAGCCAATCCTCGTCGGGCAGGCGTTCGACAATCGCCTTTGTGCCCAATCGCTGTTCGAGCAGGGCAATGTCGTGCGATTCCGGTTCACCGCTGAAATAGGCCTGAACGGACCATCTGGCATCGTTGAACGCCTCCAGCTCGTCGGCGACCAGTGTTGGCAGATTGTCGAAGCGGGCGAGCCATTCGTCATCTTCGTGCATCGCCTCGGCCTCGGCCCGCGAGCAGGGCAGGGTGACTTTCCAGTTCATTTGGCGGATTCTTTGGCCAGCCTGCTTTCGAGCCGGTTGAGCGCGCCCGCAGCGTAAGTGGCGCAGGCTGTGGTATCGATCAACGATGCTTCACCGGCGAGGCGTTCAAACAGCGCGCTGGCCGAAGGATGCGGTGTGATCAGAATGTCGCATGGCTTCAATGCCGCGACCTTCGAAATTGTGGCGCGCAAGGGCGCGACATAGTCCGGATGGTCACTGAACCGATAGCCATCGGCAGATACGGCGCTCAGGCTGTCGGCGTAGATGACGCTGACACATTTTCCCTTGTCGCAGCTTTGCCAGCGCCAGCTTGTGCCGCCGGGCGAATGGCCGGGGGTGGCTATGGCGGTGAGCGTTTGCCCGCCCAGCTTCAGCGTTTCGCCGTCGCCGATCAAGCGATCGACCGTCACGCCTTCAAATGCGGGCAGCAGCCCTTTTTGCGGATCGGATGGATGCTCTGTGCCGCCTTCAAGCGCAACCTTCGCCTCAGCCCGTGCAACCATCGCTGCGCCGGTCAGCCGTTTCAGCGCGGCCAATCCGCCCGCATGATCGACATGTTCATGTGTATTGAGGAGATAGCGGACATCGGCGGGGTTGAATCCAAGCTTGCGGATATTCTCTATAATTCCGGGTGCGGCCCTGGCGATGGCGCCATCGATCAGGAAATGTCCTTTTGGCGTCGTGATGAGCAGCGCGGTGATGCCGCATGTGCCGACCATATAGACATTGCCATAGATATGCGCTGGCGGGGCAGGGTCACCCCAGCCTTCGCGGCCGCCGCATGCCTTGCCGATCGGTTCAAGACTTGCCACGGTTGCAGGAGGCTGCATTGGTGCCGGGTTACAACTGGCAAGCAGCGCACAGGCGATGCCCATGGCGAACGCGCGTTTAGCGGACATAGCTGGCCCCGTTGATGTCGAGGACCGCACCGGTCATCGACGGGGGCGCCTCCAGCGCGCAGAAACGCACGAGTGTGGCCACTTCCTCGGGCATGGCAACGCGACCCAGCGGTATATCGGCGAGCAGCTTGTCACCGCCGCGACTGGCGAGATAATCCTCGGCCATTCCGGTCATGGTGAAGCCGGGGCAGATGGCGAAGGCGTAAATTTGCTGCGCAGCAAAACCGCGCGCGATGCTTTTGGTCATCGCGACCATTCCGCCTTTCGAGGCCGCATAATGCCAGTGCGCCGGGCTGTCGCCGCGATAGGCGGCGCGGCTGGCGACATTGATGATCCGCCCTTCCTGCCCAAGCGCCTGCCAGTGAAGAATGGCGAGGCGGCAAAGCTGTGCCGAGGCGGTCAGGTTGATAGCCATCGTCCGTTCCCAGCCGTCGAGCCATTCGATATCGCTATGCTCGATCGGGTTGGCTTCGAATATGCCTGCATTGTTGACCAATATGTCTATGCGCTCGCCCATTTCCTGCAGCGCATTGTGCCATATTTCGGAAGGAACCGCCGGATCGGCAAGATCGCCATCGGCGCTGGACGTCGCATGGACCAGCACATTGTCGTCGCTCAATTCTTCGACAATCGCGGCGCCAATACCGCGTGAACCACCGGTAACCAGAATGTGTAACGTCATGCCCGCTGCCTTCCACAGCAGGCGATGAAATTCAACAGTGCATATGGATGCGGTCGCTAGCGGACGAGATTGGCGGCGAATTTTCCGGCATTGGCCTGAAGCGCCGAAATCTTGCCTTCGACGTCGCCAAAGCCGGCTTCGAGCTGCGAGATTTCCGAAACGACATTTTCGGTATCGGAACGGATCGCGGCGATCGTGTTCGACATCAGGTCGGCGGCGAGCGCGGTCTCGTCGACCGATGCCGTTATCATCGTCACCGTCTGCGCCTGTTCCTCCATTGCATGGCGGATCCGTTCGGCGCTGTGCTGCACATCTTCGACTGCGGTCTTGATCGCCACATTGGACTCGACCGACGCCCTGGTGGCATTCTGGATCGCGGTAATCTTGCCTGCAATTTCGTCGGTCGCCTGCGCGGTCTGGTTGGCGAGGCTCTTTACCTCTTGCGCAACGACCGCAAAGCCACGGCCTGCATCACCGGCACGCGCAGCCTCGATCGTCGCGTTGAGCGCAAGCAGATTTGTCTGGCCCGCAATATCGCGGATCAGGCCGAGGATCGATTCGATCGATTTTGACTGTTCCGACAGGGTATCGGTCGCGGCAACCGCCTCCTGGGCGCGGTCTGTTGCCCGATTGGCCACATCGGCGGCGGTTTCAACTTCGGTTCGGGTGTCCTCGATAGCACGGATCAGCCCGGCCGCAGTTTGCGCGGCTTCGCGCATGGCGACGGCGGACTGCTCGGATGCGGTTGCGACTTCGGATGCCTTGCTGAGCATGCCCTGCGCCACTGCTGTGCTGGCTGCGGCCTGCTGGCGCAGGATATTGGCCTGTTCGGAAATTTCGGTGGTGCTGGAGCCGATGTCGCTTTCGAACCGGGCCGTATAGCCCTCTTTCTGCTCGCGCTGGACGATCTTCTGGTAATGGACATAGCAAGCCGAAGTGACCGCCAGTTCCATCGCGGTGAAATCATGCACGGTTTTCATCAACCGGTCGCGCACCGCATCGCCGGTGTCGAACCTGCTGTCAAAAATGGTGAAATAGCGCTGGCTTGCACGGGTGGAGGCGGCCAGCAAATGCCCCAGCGGAACACGGTCCTTGCAGGCAGCAATGATTTGCGCCTTCAGATATTCGCGCCA
>JADLBY010000083.1 GCA_020847445.1 Sphingomonadaceae bacterium
CCGGGCAGGTCGTGGTCGCGATCAAGGCCTGTTCGATCAACTTTCCCGACACGCTGATGATCGAGGACCGTTATCAATTCAAACCGCCGCGGCCTTTTGCCCCGGGCGGCGAGATTGCGGGCGTTATCGATTCGGTCGGTGAAGGCGTCACCGGCTTTGCCGTGGGCGACCGGGTGATGGCCGGATGCGGCAATGGCGGACTGACCGAAAAAATCGTGCTGGGCACCCATAATCTGTACAAGATGCCGGATGACATGCCGTTCGAGGATGGCGCCTCGATCCTGATGACCTATGGCACCAGTGCACATGCGTTGAAAGACCGTGGCCGGATGAAGCCGGGCGAGAATGTCCTCGTGCTCGGCGGTGCAGGCGGGATCGGCATTTCGGCAATCGAACTCGCCAAGGCCTATGGCGGCCGCGTGGTCGCAGGTGTTTCGAGCGAAGCCAAGGCGCAGGTGGCGCGCGAAGCGGGGGCCGACGAGGTTGTCGTCTATCCCTATCAGCCGTTCGACAAGGACCAGTCAAAGGCGGTTGCCGAAATGTTCAAGGCAGCGGCCGGACCCAATGGTTTCGACATCATCTATGACACGGTCGGCGGCGATTATTCGGAACCCGCAGTGCGCTCGATCGCCTGGGAAGGCCGCTTCCTTGTCGTCGGCTTTCCGGCGGGTATCGCCAGACTTCCGCTCAACCTGACCCTCCTGAAAAGCTGCGACATCTGCGGCGTGTTCTGGGGCGCCTATACCGCGCGCGAGCCCGAAAAGAACCGGGCCAACATCATGGAGCTGTTCGAGCTGTACAAGGCTGGCAAGATCCGCCCGCGCGTGTCCGAAACCTTCCCGCTCGAACGTGGCGGCGAGGCGATCGCGAAGCTGGGCAACCGCGAGGCGGTCGGCAAGCTGGTCGTCACGATCTAATCCTTGCAGCCGCAGCCCTTGTTTGGCAGGGCCCGCGTGACTATTTTAAGCCTGTAGCGCCGAAGGATTCGAGCATGACCACTTTTGACGATCGCGAACACGCCTTTGAAAACAAGTTCGCCCGCGACGAGGAAATCCAGTTCAAGGTAACGGCGCGGCGCAACAAGCTGGTCGGCCTGTGGGCCGCCGAAGCCATGGGGCTGACCCCCGAAGAGGCGGATGCCTATGCCAAGTCGGTGGTTCAGGCCGATTTCGAGGAAGCGGGTGACGAGGATGTGATCCGCAAACTGCTCGGCGACCTGACTTCGGCCGGGGTCGAAACCGACGATGCAGCGATCCGTGCCGCGCTCGATGCCAAGCTGGTCGAGGCGCGCCGCCAGTTCATCGAAGAGGCATAGGGGATCAACCCATGCCGATGGCGGCGGACGAAATCGAAGACATGATCAAGGCCGCCTTTCCGGATGCTGCGGTCGAGATCACCGACCTGCGCGGCGATGGCGACCATTATGCAGCGCGCGTGGTGTGCGAGGCGTTTCGCGGAATGCCGCGCGTGAAACAGCATCAGGCGGTCTACAACGCATTGGGCGGACGTATGGGCGGGGTCTTGCACGCATTGCAGCTCACCACCGAAGTCCCGGAATAAGGAGTTACGAAAATGAGCGCGCACGAACGCATCGACGAACTGGTCAAAGGCAATGATGTCGTCCTGTTCATGAAGGGCAGCCCGCTATTCCCGCAATGCGGCTTTTCCAGCCGTGCGGTTGCCATTCTCGACCATCTGAATGTCGAATATGCCAGCGTCGATGTGCTGCAGGATCAGGAAATCCGCCAGGGCATCAAGGATTATTCGGACTGGCCGACGATCCCGCAGCTCTATGTCAAGGGCGAGTTTCTCGGCGGCAGCGACATCATGATGGAGATGTACGAGGCGGGCGAACTGCAGGAACTGGTCGAACAGAACGGGCTCGCCAAGGCCGGATAGCCAGCCGCACTTCCCAAATCGCCGACCAGCGATTAAGCGCGGACGCATGCAAACGCCGCGCAGCGATATCCCCTATGTGGCCGATCTTTACGGCGAGGTTCTGCTGGCGGAAAATATCGCCGTCGGCGGACCGGAGCGAAAGGCGAGCGCCTATTTCCCCGGGCTGGTCGCGGTCGGCATAGTTGCCGCCGCCGCAACCTGGTTTTCCGAACATTATGGCATGCCGGTCATCCTTGCGGGTCTGCTGCTGGGCCTCGCGCTCAATTTCATCTCGGTCCAGCCCCGGGTCCATGCCGGGCTGGACCTGTGCAGCACAACCGGTCTGCGCTGGGGCATCGTCCTGCTGGGAACGCAGGTAACGGCGATGCAGATTGGCGGACTGGGCGGCCTGGCCTTTGCCGGGCTGGTCGCGATCATGGCGACAACGATCGGCGCGGGGTTGCTCGGCGCGCGGCTGGGCGGCCAGAGCAGCGTCGCCGGATGGCTGGCGGGCGGGGCAACGGCCATTTGCGGCGCGTCCGCCGCGCTCGCCATTTATGCCCTGATTGGCAAAAGGCGGCTCGAACAGTCCCAATTCACACTGACACTGGTGGGAATTGCGATGGCGAGCGCGATAGCAATGTCCTTCTATCCGCTGATCGCTGCCTGGTTGGGTCTTGATGACCGGCAGGCGGGATTCCTGATCGGGGCAGCCACCCATGATGTTGCGCAGGCGCTGGGCGGCGGTTACAGTTTTTCGCAAGCTGCGGGCGAAACGGCGGCGATCGTCAAACTGTCGCGCGTTGCCTTGCTGGCCCCGGCGGTGGCGCTGATCGGACTCGCCATCGGCGCTGCGGATGGCGCGCCTTCGAGCCGGCTGTCGCGGCTGCGCCTGCCCTGGTTCATCCTGGCCTTTTTCGCGCTGGTCGCGCTCAATTCGGTATTTTCCGCGCCGCCATGGGTGGCGGAATGGGGGCTGATTCTGTCGAAGGCGCTGCTGCTGTTTGCGGTAACGGCTACCGCGATGCGCTCACGCCTCGACGCGCTGCTCAGCCATGGCTGGCGGGCATTGCTGCCGGTCGTTCTTGCTTCGCTCACCGCTTTCGGGCTGTCGCTGGCAGTGGCGCTGCTGCTGTGACCGACAGCAACCGATATGATCTGGCGATAATCGGCGGCGGGGTGAATGGCTGCGGCATTGCCCGCGACGCTGCCGGACGCGGGGCCAGAGTGATCCTGTTCGAACGGAACGATTTGGCCGGCGGCACTTCTTCGGCTTCGACCAAGCTGATCCATGGCGGGTTGCGCTATCTGGAACATTATGAATTCGGTCTGGTCCGCGAAAGCCTGATCGAGCGCGAACGGCTGTGGCGGATAGCGCCGCACATCATCCGTCCGATGCGGTTCGTCCTGCCCTATCGCAAAGGTTTGCGCCCGCGCTGGATGCTCCGCGCCGGACTGTTCCTTTATGACCATATTGGCGGGCGCAAAAGGCTGCCGCCAACACGAACGATCGACCTGCGCGACGCGCCCGCTGGCCGGGCACTCAAGGCCGGTTTCACCACCGGCTTCGAATATTCGGACTGCTGGGTCGATGACGCCCGGCTGGTCGTGCTGAACGCGCGCGACGCCGCCGATCGCGGCGCAGAGATACGCACGCGCACCGAGGTGACTGCGCTGGCGCGCGCAGGTGACGCCTGGACAATAAGCCTTGCCAGCGGCGAAACCGTTCGCGCCGGTGCCGTCGTCAATGCGGCGGGCCCGGCGGTTCTTGAATTGCTCGGCCGTGTCGCGGAGCATCGGCGCGATCCCGACGAAACCATCCGCCTGGTTCGGGGCTCGCACATCGTCGTCGCCAGCCGGTTCGACACGCCCCAGGCCTGGTTCTTCCAGAACCCCGATGGGCGAATCTTCTTTGCCATTCCCTATGAGCAGGATTTCACGCTGATCGGAACGACCGATGCCGACCATAAATCCGGCGACGCGATTGCGCCGAGCGCTGCCGAAATTGCCTATCTCTGCCAGGGGGCGAGCGATTATCTTCGTGATCCGGTGACGCCCGCCGATGTCGTATGGTGCTATGCCGGGGTCCGTCCACTTGTCGACGACGGATCGGGAAAGCCCGAAGCCGCGTCGCGGGGCTATCGCTTCGATACCGACACCGATGACACGGGACACTTGCCGTTGCTGTCGGTTTTCGGCGGCAAGATCACGACGTACCGGCATCTGGCCGAGGGCGCCATTGCCGCACTGGCGCGCTGGCTGCCGCAACTGAGTGGCCCCGGCTGGACTGGCGGGACGCCTTTGCCCGGCGGTGATTTCGAGATGGATGGGGTCGACGCGCTGGTTGACCGGCTGGACAATCATTATCGGTTTCTGGGCAGGCAAACCGCGCAGCGCCTGATTCGCGGTTACGGAAAGCGGGCCTTCGACATTCTCGGTGAAGCGCAGAGTGCCGACGATCTTGGCCGCGATTTCGGCCATGGTTTAAGCGAAGCCGAGCTGCGATATCTGGTCGACCAGGAATGGGCGCAAACGGTTGACGACATATTGTGGCGCCGAAGCAAGCTGGGGTTGCGCTTCAGCAGCGCACAGAAAAATGCGCTTGATAGCTGGCTGAAGCACAGATAGCCGTTTAACCAATTCTAATATCGTGTAACTTTGCCAAAAGAGTCGCAAAGGGTCGGGGCGATGGGTGAAGACGAAGCTGTGTCTGCCGAAATGCGGCGCTTTGCCGCATTCATCAGCTACAGCCATGCAGACGCCGAACTTGCGGCAAAGCTGCAGCGCCAGCTGGAGCGATACCGGCTGCCCCGGCATGTCGAACTGGGCCCTGCCGCACAGGGCAACCGGCTGGGGCGCATATTCCGCGATCGCGAGGATCTGGCCGCAGCCTCCAGCCTGTCGGATGCCATTCGCGCGGCGCTGGCCGATTCGGCATCGCTGATCGTCATCTGCTCGCCCGATGCCAAACAATCCCGCTGGGTGAATGACGAGATTACGCTGTTTCAAAGCCTGCACCCCGAACGGCCGATATTGGTCGCCCTGGTCAGCGGCGAGCCTGCAGAAGCCTTTCCCGACGCGCTGACCGCCGGTGGCCGGGAGCCGCTGGCCGCCGATCTGCGCAAAAATGCCGATGGCTGGTCGCTGGGCTTTCTGAAAATAGTCGCCGGAATCGCCGGTGTTCCACTCGACGCTTTGGTTCAGCGCGACGCCCAGCGCCGCATTCGCCGCGTGACCGGCATCACGCTTGCCGCGCTGGCCGCCATGCTAGTGATGGGTGTCATGACCGCCTTTGCCCTTTCCGCGCGCAACGAGGCCGCCCGGCAACGGGCGAGTGCCGAGGGGCTGGTCGAATATATGCTCACCGATCTGCGCGACAAATTGCGCGGCGTCGGCCGGATCGACGTGATGGACGGTGTCAACCAGCGCGCGATGGAGCATTATCGCGGGCAGAGCGATCTGGGCAGCCTGCCTGCCGGCAGCCTCGAACAGCGCGCGCGCATCTTGCTCGCGATGGGCGAGGATGACGACAAGAGCGGCAAGCCCGAACAGGCGCGGGCGAAATTCCTCGAAGCGCACCGGGCGACCGCCGCTTTGCTCTATCGCGAACCGGACAATCCCGATCGCATCTTTGCCCATGCGCAAAGCGAATATTGGGTCGGGCAGGCCGCCTGGCGCAAGCGCGACCGGCAGGCGACCTCGAAATATTGGCACGGCTATGCGCGGCAGGCCGCCCGGCTGCTCGAAGTCGATCCCGACAAGGCGCGCGCCAATCTGGAAATGGGCTATGCCTCGGGCAATCTGTGCGATCTTTATTATTACCAGAATTACGATCTGAAAAAGGCTGTGGACTATTGCCGACAGGCCATAAGGTTTGAAAAAGCCGCGCTCGATCGCGCCCCTGGCAAGACGGAAATCGCCATGGCACTGGCGAACAGCTATGGCTGGCTCGCCGAAGTGCTGGTGGCGGACAAGGCCTTTGCCGACGCACGAAAGGCGCGCGAGGAAGAACAGCAAATCGTCGACCGGCTGCTCGCCCGCGATCCGAAGAATTTCGAATTGCGTTTCCGCCGCCTGTGGCCCGAATTTGGCAGCGCCGCCATAGACATCGCAGCGGGACAGGAGCAGGATGGCGTCCGCAAGCTTGAGGCTCTGGACCGGCAAGTCGCCGCCCTGTCGCGCGAGGCACCCGACAATGTCGAGGTCAAGCGCGCCATGGCGCGCTCGCTCTACGCACAGACCGGGGCATTGATGACGCAGGATCCCGCCGCCGCCCGGGTAAAGCTGCAGCAACTACGCGGGGCGATAGCCGCGATCGGCAGGACGCCGGGGCAGATCGAAACCCTGACCGCATTTCTGAAGGAAGCGGACCTATTTGAAGCGAAGCTCAACAGGGAGAGGAGCGAAAGATGAACGGAATTGCCAGAAGGACGATTATCGGTGCCGCGGGCGCGGGCATGGCGCTGGCGGCCTGCAGTCGAAAGCCGGGGGGTGATGGCACCCCGCCGGACGGAAATGGTCGCGGTCCCGACGATCAATGGGGCGAAGATCCGCATGCGCCCGGCCCGAAGAACCCGCCCCCTGGTGGTTTCCACCCCCAATATCTGTGCGTGGCCTATGTGAAGTTCACCGGCACGAACATGATCGTGCGCCATGGCTATATCGCATCGGCCCCCAAATCCGCGACCGAAACGGCCGAGGAAAATGATGCACGGCAGCGCGCCGATGCCGAAGCCCTGCTCCAAGCGGCGGCGAAGGACGGCTGGCTCGACAGCCGCGTCGGCCACCCGCGCAAGGAGGTGAATTTCGAACATTTCGATTTCGGTCAGCAGATGCGGCTGTTCGTCTATATCGACAATGACGGCATCGCTTTCGACGCGCGCAAGAAGGACGGGAAATATGCCAATCTGGTGCGTTTCGTAAAATATGACAAGGGCGCGCAGCTGGACGCATATAAGCCGAAAGCCGTCGATCCCAACCACGCCTTTTTCGGCGCCACGCTGACCCCGCTGACGCTGGACGGCAAGGAACGGCAGGCGCTGCGGCTCGACAACTGGTATTGCGGGCCCAATGGCAAGCCGGTCGACCCGAAAGTGCCGTCGACACACCAATTTTTCTCGATGGATCTCAACCTGCTATGGCCGGGTGCGGAAAATGGAACCAGTCGCCGCGCGATTCCTGTCGTCATCGATCCGGGCGGCGGCAATATGGGCAGCCAGCCATGATCGCCCTGCCTCTGGCATGACCCGCCAACGAAGCCGACCGAAACAATGCAGTCCGACGCCCTGAAGACGATCCTCGCCCTGGCGCGCGCCGGGGCGACATCGCGGGCGTGGGAGGCCTTTGTCGCAGCCGGTTTCGACCGGAGGGAGGCCGATTTCCATGCGCTCACGCTCAAGGGGCGTCTGCTCAAGGACCGGGCCCGGCAGGCACCCGCCAACGCACGGGCCGCCCTTTTTGTCGAGGCGGGCGCGGCCTATGAGCGCGCCGCAGCCGTCGGCGAGGAAAGCTATCCGCTGATCAACGC
>JADLBY010000084.1 GCA_020847445.1 Sphingomonadaceae bacterium
ACGATCAGCGGCACCCCGAACAGATCGATCAGCAGTCCGGCGCGCAGCATGCGCGGCAGCGCGATATGGCCCGTCGCCCAGCCGATGGCGTTGGGCCCGGTGCCCGACGGCATCATGAAGCCCCAGCTGGCAGCGAGCGAGGCGCACATGGCGAGCAGCCAGGGATCCGCACCGGTCGCAGCGACCAGCCCGGCGATGACGGGCATTACCCCGCTGGCGGTGGCGACATTGCTCGCAAATTCGGTGATCAGGATCACCAGCGCGGTCACCGCTGCGGCGATGATCAGCGGGTGGACGCCCGCCAGCGGTTTCAGCGCCTCGCCCAGCCAGTCGGCCAGCCCTGACTCGGCGATACCCGCTGCCAGCGCCAGACCGCCGCCGAACATCATGATCACACCCCAGGGCGCGCGATCGGCCTCTTTCCAGTTGAGCAGCGGCCGACCGCTGCCGTCGGGAATGAGGAACAGCAGCAGCGAGCAGGCGATGGCGATCGTGCCGTCGGTAACCGATCCCTTGGGAAGCAGCGTCTCTAGTTGCGGTTGCAGCAGCCAGAGCAGGATCGCGAGCAGGATGATGGGCAGCAAGCGCTTCTCGGCGACGGTCCACGGCCCCTGCGTGCCAATCGCGCTTCGGGCAGCCTGGGGATCGAAGGCGGTTGCCTCGATCCTTTGCACCTTTGCAAGCACCATTGCCGCCACGGGAACGGCAACCAGCAATATGGGAATGCCGAACGAAGACCAGTCGGCAAAGCTGATATTCATCCCCACCTGTTTTTCGATAAGGCCGACGGCGATCGGGTTGGTCGGCGACCCGACAAGCGTTCCCAGCCCGCCAAGCGAGGCGGCAAAGGCGACCCCCAGCACAAGCGCGCCCGCCATGCCATCGGTTTCATCCTCCGCCACTCCGCCTGCGACGAGCACGGCCAAGGCAATGGGCATCATGATCAGCGCGGTCGAGGTGTTCGAAATCCACATCGAAATGAACGCGGTAGCCGCCATGAAAGCCAGCAGCAGCCCGAACCGGCTATGCCCGGCAAAACCCAATATCCAGAGCGCGATGCGCCGGTGCATCCCCGTCCGTTCAACCGTGAGGGCAATGAAAGCCCCGCCGAGGATCAGGAACAGGATCGGCGAATAATATTCCCTGGCGACGTCGCCTGCGGTCATGATACCCATCAGCGGCAGCACGAGAAAAGGCAGCAATGCCGTTACCGTCAGCGGGAATGCCTCGGTCATCCACCAGATCGCCATCAGCAGGGTCAGCGCCGCGACATGCCATGCGGGCGTGCCCATTGAAGCAGGCGGGCCAACCAGCAACATCAACAGAAAGATGGCGACTCCACCCCAAAGGCCCCAGCATTTTGCGCTCACTTCAGCCCCGCAATCCGATCAGCGAGATTTCGCGACCATAGCCCGGCTCGTTCCGGTGGCAGCTGCGGCGATAGCTGAAAAACCGATCGGGCTGCGAATAGGTGTCTTCGCCAAGGCACTCGACCCGCCGCACCCCCGCCGCCGCCAGCCGTGCGGCGACATAGCCTTCGATATCGAACTGCCAATGGCCGGGTTTGCCACTGCCGAAGAAACGCTCATTCTCGTCGGCTTCCCCGACAAAGCGGCGGTAAAATCCGTCATCGACCTCATAGCTTTTCTGCGCGATGCATGGGCCGATGGCGCAGGCGATGCGGCTGCGGTCCGCACCCAGCGCTTCCATCGCGGCAAGCGTGTTGTCGGTGACGCCCGAAATCGCGCCCTTCCATCCGGCATGCGCCGCGCCGATAATGCCTGCGTCGCGATCGGCAAACAGCACGGGCACGCAGTCTGCGGTCAATATGCCGAGCACCAGGCCCGGCCGGTCGGTGACCATGGCGTCGGCCTGCGGCCGCTCGTCCAATGCGACGGGCTCGCTGACGGTCAGGACATCGGGCGAATGGACCTGATGGACCGTCACCAAATCTGCGTTGGGCAATATCGCGTCGGTTGCGCGCCGACGATTTTCAAGCACCGCCTGCCGGTCGTCCTCCGATCCGAGCCCGACATTCAGCCCGGCATATAAGCCATCGGAAACGCCACCGCGCCGCCCCAGAAAGCCATGCGGAATGTCGCCCAGAAGCCTGCTGCGCAAAACCTCGACGCTGTCCATGGGTGCCCTCTCCATGTGGCTCTCTTCGCAGCGTCATGACGCATTGGCAACATGCTTGACGATTGCCGCCCAAGAAGAGACAGGCAGCACATGGCCAGCAAAATGCTGATTTTCGGAATAGGCTATACTGCCAGCCGCTTGGCAGCGCGCCTGCGCGACGAAGGCTGGACGGTGGTCGGCACCTGCCGGACGGCTTCTTCTGCGGCGATTGCATTTGACGATGAAGCGGCTGTACTCGATGCCCTTTCAGACGCGACGCATATCTTGTCCTCAGTGCCGCCGTTGCGCGAAGGCGGCGATCCTGTGCTTCGGCGTTATGGTGCAGCCATCGAAGCCGCGCCTGCCCGATGGATCGGTTATCTTTCATCAACGGGCGTCTACGGTGATAGCCGGGGCGCCTGGGTTGACGAAAGCGCCGCTATAGGGTCGGGCAGGCGCGGTGCGCGTGCCGTCGCCGATCTCGACTGGCAAGGGCTTCGGGATGACGTCCGCATTTTCCGGCTTCCCGGCATTTACGGGCCGGGCCGGTCCGCACTCGAAAGGGTACGCGACGGCACGGCGCATCGCATCGATTTGCCCGCGCAAATCTTTAGCCGCATCCATGTTGAAGATATTGTGTCAGGGCTATTGGCAAGCTTTGCCGCACCTGCAGGCGTTTACAATCTGGCAGACGATTTTCCGTGCAGCCAGAACGCGGTCATCGAGTTTGCAAGCCAGCTGATGAGCATTGCGCCACCCCCGATGCAGAGCCTTGAGCAGGCGCAGCTATCCCCCATGGCAGCTGCCTTTTACGCCGAAAACCGCCGGATTTCGAACCGCAAAGCCAAAAGACTTCTCGCATGGAATCCGCAATATCAGGATTATAAACAAGGACTTATGGCATTGTTCCACAATTTTGGCAAAAAAGTCGATTGACGGCGACTCCGGGTTAAGACAGCCTCGGGCATAATCCGGCGCAGAACCGGCAATATGTTCGCAGGAGAGTGCTTTTGGCAACTGCCGCTATTGATGACGTCTCGCGTCCCTCGCTTTTTCTCGCACTGACCGAACTGCCCCGGGCCATGGCCGAACTGGGCTCCATGCCCTGGGCCAGCCCGATCCTGATGCAGGCCCCCAAGGGGGACGGGCATCCGGTGTTGTTGCTGCCGGGTTTCATGGCGACCGAATTTTCGATGCGGCCCATGCAGGCCTATCTCGACAAGCTGGGCTATAATGTTTTCCACTGGGAACTGGGTCGCAACCTTGGCCCGAAGGCCATCGGTCCGAACGGAGAGCATCTGATCGCGCGGCTGGAGCAGATATATGCCGAAACCGGGCGCAAGGTGAGCCTGGTTGGCTGGTCGCTCGGTGGAACGCTGTCCCGCCAGCTTTCGCGACGCCGTCCGGATATGGTGCGGCAGGTCATCTCGCTGGGCTCGCCGATTGTCGGCAGCCCCAAATCGACCAATGCGTGGCGCGCCTATCAATTGCTGACCGGACATAATATCGAGGATCCCGATGTGCAGGCGCAACTGGCGGAAAGCCATGAAGTGCCGCCGGTGCCTTCGACTGCAATCTTCTCGCGCCATGATGGCGTGGTCGCCTGGCAGAATAGCCGCGAGCCCAAGGCGCCGCAGACCGACAATATCGAGGTCAAGGGCAGCCATTGTGGCCTTGG
Source organism: Sphingomonadaceae bacterium (assembly GCA_020847445.1). GTDB lineage: Bacteria > Pseudomonadota > Alphaproteobacteria > Sphingomonadales > Sphingomonadaceae > Sphingorhabdus_B. The sequence continues at coordinate 3,797 of JADLBY010000084.1, forward strand.
TGTCAACCCGACGGTGCTGTGGGCGATTGCCGACCGGCTGGCCTTGCCAGAGGGCGAATGGACGCCTTTCGAACGTGGCGGCCTGAAAAGCCTGATCTACCCTTCGTCGGGGCACTGACCGCAAGGTATCGGTAGTTGTCGTTCCAGCGCTGGCTGGGGCCCATCTCGCCTGGCGGTGTATACAGCGTGACGTAACGGGCCCCGGCCTGTGTTGGTGGCAGGTTATTTTTTCGGCTTTGCCTTTGCTTTTGCCTGCTTTGCTGCGGGCTTTCTGGTGGCCTGCTTCTTCGGCGCTGCTTTGGCTTTGACGGGTATTGCAGCAGCCGTTTTGGCTGGTGCAACTTTAGCCTCAGGTTTCGGCGCTGCGTCTGCCTTTGGTGCAGCTTTCGGCGTCGCACCCAGCAGTTCCTCATAGGCCGCTTTCAACGCTGCCGCATAATTGGCCGGATCGGGAATCATGTCGCGGTCGCTGGTAAAGGAAATCGCGATGTCGGGGCCATAGCTGTAGATCGCGTTGATCATACCCATGCCGTCGAAAATCGGGCCGGTCCCCATCATCCTCACCATCTTCGCGCCTGCAAAGTAAAGCGGCACGCGCGGGCCCGGCACATTGGTGGCGACCACATTGAACACCGGCGAGTGCAGGTTCGAAACACCCAGTCGCGAATAGAGCCGCGCACCCAGCCCGGCGAGGCCGGACGGAATGAACTGACTATATTCGGTCAGCGTACGGGCCCCGACCGCGTTCGTCATCGCCTTGGAGTTGAGCGCTTCCTTGCGGACATAGGCCAGCCGCTCCATCGGGTCTTCGATATGCGTGCCAAGCTGCACCAGCATTGCCGATACCAGATTGCCCATGGCTTCCTTTTCGCCTTCGGCACGCACCGAAATCGGTGCCATCGCGGTCAGGCTGTCCTTGGGCAGGGCTTTGCGCTGTTGCAGATATTTGCGCAGGCCACCGCCGATCACCGTCAGGATCACGTCGTTGACCGTCGCACCCTCGATCCGGTCCTTGATCGCCCTTATTCCTGCCAGCGGGAGGACGGTGCTGTCCCAAACACGGTGCGGGCTCACCTTGCCATTGAGGATGGTCTGCGGCGCCATTTTCGCGCCCTTGAGCGAGACATCGCCGCCCGCAACCTCGCGGATCAGACGCGCCGCGCCCGGCACGGTCTGCGCCAGTGTCTTGGCAAAGCGAACCGGCTGGGTGACCGAATTCATCCAGGTGCGCATCAGCATTTCGGTGACGGCGGGTTCGTGCTCGCCCTTCCACTTCGTCTTGGCCGATCGATCGACCGGCAGCGGTTCGATGTCATGCACGGCGGCCGACAGTTCGACCCCCGACATGCCGTCGATCGCAGCATGGTGCACCTTGGCAACCAGGGCAAAGCAGCCCTTTGGAAGCCCTTCGATATTGTCGAGCCCTTCGACGATGTTGAATTCCCAAAGCGGCTTGGAAAGATCCATCCCGCGGGCGTGCAACCGTGCGACCTGGATGCACAATTGCCGCCAGTCACCCGGTTGGGGCAGGGCGATGTGGCGGACATGATATTCAAGGTCGAAATTCGGATCATCGATCCAATAGGGGTGATCCAGATCGAATGGAACGCGCACCAGTTTCTGGCGGAAACTGCGTGCCTTGTCCAAGCGGCTTTCGACATGCGCCAATATGTCTTTGAAACGGACAAAGCCCCCCGGCGCTGTCGACGGATCGTAAATCCCCACCGATCCGATATGCATCGGCGTGTTGGGGGTATCGAGATAGACGAAACTCGCGTCCTGCCCGCTTAGCTGCTCCATGTTTTTCTCCTCTCCTTAGAGGAGACTAACGCCGGTTTTGCCGCTTGACCAGTCTATCGCGACCGCATGGCAACAACGAGGCCCAGCGTTGCGAGTCCCGCACCGCCCGCCGCCAGCGCGGTCCAGTGATAGCCCTCGAAAAGCGTCGACAGCAGCATGGCAATGACCGGGATCAGCACACTGGTATAGGCCGCCTTGCCGGGGCCGATCTTGCGGATCAGATCGAAATAGAGCGGGAAGGTTACAACCGACCCGATAATGCCGAGATAAAGCACGCCGCCCAGATAGCCTGCGCGCAGTTCGATTACCGGCGGGCCGTGGTTGATGAGCGACCATGCAGCGTTGGCAAGCGCGCCCCACAGCATCGACCAGGCCAGGATGGTCGTTGTCGGATAGCGGCTGACTGCGGGCGCCACCTGCATCACGTTGGAAACGGACGCACACATCACGCCAACCAGCGTGAGTCCGGTGCCCATCAGCACTTCCTGTCCGCCCACAGGGGCCGCGCGATATTCCTGCACCATCAGCAAGGCTACGCCCGCCGAGGCAATCACCGACCCGATAACGAAATTGCGGCTGAAGCCCCTGCCAAACCACCATTTGCCGATCAGCGCGTTGGGAACAATCAGCAGCGCAAAGATAACCGCGACCAGCCCCGAGGTGATGTGATGCTCCGCCGCATAGACGAAATTGAAATTGAGCGTGAACTGCATCAAGCCCAGCAACAGGGTCCATTTCAGCCCGCTGCTGTCGATCCGCAGCGATTGTCTGCTGATGGCGGCGAGCACGAACATGCCGACCGCCGCGACCGCGAACCGATAGCAGACCGACCAGCTTGACGGCACGGTGCCCAACTGGTCCCGGATCACGAGCCAGGTCGAACCCCAGATCAGCGAGACGACCAGAAAGGGTATCGCGACGCGCGGATTGAGCAGGCCGGGTTCAACAGCCTGCATCTCGGGCGTGCCGGTTCTCACAGCGTGGCTATGGCTTTGGCGAGCGGGTGCACATCTGCTTCGCGATGGTGCCAACTGGTAACAAGCCGCGCGGCGCCTTCGCCCCAATCGTAGAAATCGAAACCCTGCTGGCGAAGCGCTGCTGCCTCGACCGCAGACAGGCGGATGAAGATCTCGTTCGCCTCGACCGGATGCAGCAGGCGATCAGGTGCGGCGTCGGCGATGATACGCGCCGCCGCATTGGCTGTGCGCGCATTTTCAAGCCAAAGGTCGCCGTCAAGAAACGCCAGCAACTGGGCGGCCAGAAAGCGCCCCTTGGAGAGCAAATGCCCCGCGCGCTTGCGGCGAAACCGCGCGGCATCGGCAAGTGCCGGATCGAAATAGACCAGCGCCTCGGCGTTCATCCCGCCATTTTTTGCAAAGCCGAAGCTGAGTATATCAACGCCCGCGCGCCATGTGACCTCGGCCGGTGGGCAGCCAAGTGTCGCGATGGCATTGGCAAAGCGCGCGCCATCCATGTGCAGTCCCAATTTCCGGTCGCGGCACAGCGCGCCAAGTGCCGCCACTTCAGCAGGCTGATAGATCAGACCATATTCGGTAGCATTGGTGATCGACACCGCAGCGGGCTGCACCTGATGCACATCGGCTCGAATGGACGAAAGCAGGTCGTTGACGGTTTGCGGCGCAATCTTTGCGCCTTCACCTTCGACCAGCATCAGCTTTGCACCGCCTGTGTAGAAGCCGGGGGCGCCGCACTCATCGACCTCTATATGGGCTTCGCGGTGGCAGATTATTCCCTGATGGGGTTGTACCAGCGAAGCCAGCGCCAGACTGTTGGCGGCCGTGCCTGTTGAAACCCAGAGCACGGCAACATCCTGCCCGAACAGTTCCGAAAAGGCCGTGTCCAGCTTTCCGCTCCAACGGTCACCATCATAGGCGGTATCGACAATATTGGCGTCGGCCATCGCCTGCATCACCCTTGGGTGCACCGGCGCGGCATTGTCAGAAAAGAAGCGCATCATGTTGCCCAAGGGCAAAAGAACAATATCGTCAAGGGAATGATTGCGGGGAAGGAAGCGGCGGCGGTGCCCCGATTTTCATCCATTCTGCCGGATACGGCATCCGGTTGCCGCAGTTTCGCGTCAATATGGCGGGCCTGGCCTGTCGGCCGCGATGCCCCTTATGCTGCCGTGCATACGAAAACCTCGTGACGTGCGCCACTGGCCTCAATAGGACGTCGAAAGACAATAGAGGAATGACGGGAGAGGGTTCATGGCACTAGCACCGCAGGTTTCGGGCGGCAGTGATGACATTCAGGCAGGGGGGGAGAGCCAGCATATCGACGCGCCCGAACTGCGCCTGTTCGTGATGGCGCTGTTTTTCATTTTTGGCGGTATCACGTCGCTGAACGATGTCATCATTCCCAAGCTGAAAGAATTGTTCACGCTGAACTATACCCAGGCGATGCTGGTGCAATTCTGCTTTTTCACCGCATATCTGGTCGTCGGCCTGCCGGGCGCAGCACTGGTGAAGCGCATCGGTTATATGCGCGGCGCAGTCGCCGGGCTGTTGACGATGATGGCGGGCTGTCTGCTGTTCATTCCGGCATCGCAGACAGCGACATATGGTGTTTTCCTGTTTGCGCTGTTTGTCCTGGCGAGCGGCGTCGTGATTGTGCAGGTCGTGTCCAATCCCTTGATCAGTCTTCTGGGCAAGGCGGAAACCGCGCACAGCCGACTGACTTTCGCCCAGGCGTTCAATTCGCTGGGCACCACGGTCTTCCCCTATTTCGGGGCAATATTGATTCTGGGCAGCCTTGCTGCGGTCAGCGCGGACCAATTGTCGGGTGCCGAACTGGATGCCTATCGCACTGCAGAGACACAGGCGATCGTCAACGGCTATATGGGGCTGGCGGCGGCCCTGGCGATCGTGGCCGGGGTCGTCTGGCTGTTTCGCAACAAGCTGAAGGGCGAACGGCATGAACCGAGCAGCCTGCTAGGCGGGTTCCAACTGCTGAAGCGTCCCCGGTTCGGCTATGGCGCAGCGTGCATCTTTCTGTATGTCGGGGCCGAAGTTGCGATCGGCTCGCTCATCGTCAGCTATCTGATGCAGGCGCATGTGATGGGTCTGCAGGAACAGGCCGCAGGCAAATTGATCGGCCTCTATTGGGGCGGTGCCATGATCGGCCGCTTCATCGGATCGGCCATCTTGCGTGTCGTCAGCCCCGGTCTGGTCCTGGCGGCGGTGTCGGCGGGCGCGATCAGCCTGATCCTGCTGTCAACCAATACGACCGGTGTGGTTTCGGGTTATTCGCTGTTGGCGATCGGTCTGATGAATTCAATCATGTTCCCGACGATTTTCACGCTTGCCTGCGAAAAACTGGGTGCGCGCGCGGCGGATGGTTCGGGCATCATCAATATCGCCATCTTTGGCGGTGCGGTGATCCCGCTTGTGACGGGCGTTATCGCCGATGCGACGGGAAGCCTGGCAATGGCGCTTGTCCTGCCGGCGCTATGCTATGCCATCATCGCTGGCTTCGGGCTGTTCGCCAGACACCCTGCCTGACGCTGCCGAAGTTCCGGCAATGCAGCGTGTCGCCATCAACAGCGATCGGCGCGGTGCAGGTCAGGACGGCGGCGGCTAAAAGCATGGCTTCACCTTACGTTCCGGCTTCAGGATGGGATTGGCAAGGCGGTTTGTACGTAAGTTGTACGCACATAATCACAAGTTCGCCGCATGTTCCTGCACAAAACTGCAAGTTTGCTTTTGGCCGATTTCCGGAAAGACGCAAAACTGCGGAATTTAGTGGTGCGTGACGCAGTCATGGCCGTGACGGTCTCTGTGTGAAAATTCCCTGCTGGACGGGAATTTGCAGGGAATTTTTGCATTTTGGGATCGATTTGCAGGATTCTACTCGAGAAAAGTGGCTGATTTCTGGGGAACCGACCGGCAAATTCCCGTAAACACGAGCAGGGAATTTTTTCCAAGTCGCAGGGAAGTCCCAAGCGTCTGTCGCACTCTAATCTGTCAGGCGCGGACTGCAATCGGCATCGCTGCGAAAAACTCGCAAATCTCGAATCGGTTTTTGCAAAAGTCGCAAATCTTTCGAGATAACAATGGGTTGATTGGACCGCTCAAATCAAAAAATATCCATTCTGCTTGAACGACTTCGCTTGATAAAGGGCGTCGTTCTTATTTTGTCCCTCGCTGAAATGCGGCTTTGGTGCTAGAAAGTCGGGGACGGACATAGGGCGATGAGCCCACCGGGCCATGAGGCCCCCTTCATTTGGAAACGAAAGGAGCGGGGTATGAGTGGTGTTAATGTTAATGGTCATCCCAATATCGAAGTGGTTGCAGCCGCGGCATTAAGGCCCAACCCGCGCAATGCGCGCAAGCATTCGCCCAAACAGATTTCGCAGATAGGTGCGAGCATCAAGCGCTTGGGCTGGCTGGTGCCTATAGTTATCGACGCGACCGGCATGATCCTCGCGGGCCATGGCCGGTGGGAGGCGGCAAGTGAGCTTGGTCTGAAAGAAGTTCCAGTCATCCGCGCGCAGTGTCTGACCGATGAAGACCGGCGTGCCTTTGCGATTGCAGAAAACCGGATTGCCGAGCTTTCACATTGGGACGAAGATATTCTGGGCGAGGAGCTCAAAGCGCTGTTCGAGGGTGGCTATGAGCTGGAGATTACCGGGTTCAGCGTTGCCGATCTTGATATCTCGGTGCCCTCTACTGTGAAGGACGAGGCTCCACCGCCCGTACGCCCTGTGGTTCCGATATCGCGTCTGGGCGATCTGTGGCGCATTGGAGAGCATCGCCTGATCTGCGGCGATGCCCGCGATGTGGAGGTGTGGGAGAGGCTGATCGGCGAGGAACGGGCGCGCCTGATATTTGCCGATCCACCCTATAATGTTCCCATCGAGGGTTTTGTTTCGGGGACCGGTCGCCACCGTGAATTTGTGATGGGAGCAGGCGAGATGTCGCCGCCTGAGTTCACGGCTTTCCTGCGCGCGATATTTCGCAACTGTGTGCGCTTCTCTGCTGCCGGCTCGATCCATTATCAATGCATGGACTGGCGGCATATGCGCGAGCTGCTCGATGCCGCCGACGGGGTGTACAGCGAGTTCAAGCAGTTGATCGTCTGGGCCAAGCAAGCGGGCGCGCTTGGAGCTTTCTATCGTAGCCGCCATGAACTGGTGTTCGTGTTCAAGTCGGGCAAAGGCAAACACGTAAATTCCTTCGGCTTGGGCGAGACAGGTCGCTACCGGACAAACGTTGTCGAATATGCCGGTGCGAACAGTTTTAGGAAAGGCCGTGATGCCGATCTGGCGGCGCACAGCACAGTCAAGCCTTTGGCGCTGGTCGCCGACTTTCTTCTGGATTGTTCGAACCGGGGCGACCTCGTCGTCGACCCCTTTGCAGGCTCGGGCACCACGCTCATCGCTGCCCACCGCACAAAGCGTAGGGGCGCCTCGATCGAACTCGATGCGGGCTATGTCGATGTGGCGCTTGAACGGCTGCGCGCGGTCACAGGAGTAGAGCCGGTGCTCGAGGGTGATGGTCGCGGCTTTGATGCGGTGAAGGCGGCACGTCTGCGCGGGGAGGGTTGAGTCATGGCACAGGATGAAGAGCCAGATGGCAAAAAGGTCGTCGGCAAAAGGCGCGATTATGAGGTCGGCTATGGCAAGCCGCCCAAGCACAGCCAGTTCCAGAAAAACCAGTCGGGCAATCCCACAGGCAAACAAAAGGGAACAAAGAGCCTCAAGACATTGCTTGCAAAAGAGCTCGGTACCCGAATGACCATCGGCATCAATGGCAAACAGGTAACGGCGAGCCGACAGCAACTGATGCTGCAAACGCTAACCGCACGCGCAGCGGCTGGCGACCTTCGGGCAGCGAGAGTGGTGCTCGACCTCATCCAGAATGTCTTCGGGTTTGATGAAGCCAATGCGGGGCGCACGACACTTAGCGCGCAAGATCAGCAACTCCTCGATTCCCTGCTGGCTGATTTTGGAAGGGCGCTACCCCAAGCCGAGGGATCCGATCAGGTGCAAGAAGAAGCGGATAGTGCGGATAATGAACCCGATGCCGCAGACGGGCCTGGAGAAGCACCATGAGAAAGTTCGTCGTTATGGACCCGCGCGCTGTTCTCGACGAACTGTGCCGCCGATCCTTCCTCGCCTTCCTGCGCAAAGCCTGGCCTATGATCAATGGCGGTGAGGCGCTTCTCTATAACTGGCATCTGGACGCCATTGCGGAGGCGCTCGACGCCATTCGAAGAGGGGACAGCAAAAGGCTCATCGCCAACTTGCCACCGCGCAATGGCAAGTCGCTCATGATCTCGGTTCTCTGGGTCGCCTGGATGCTGGGTCAGGATCCAAGTCTCAACTTCGTCTGTGTGAGCTACTCGAATGAGCTCTCGGCAAAGCTTGCGCGCGACTGCCGCGCGATCATGGAATCGTTCTGGTACAAGGCACTGGTCCCAAAGACGCGCATCTCAAGCTTCAGATCTGCAGCCTATGACTTTGAGACCACAGCCGGGGGAGGGCGGCTTGCAACCTCTATCACTGGAACGCTGACCGGGCGCGGCGGCGATATTATTATCCTCGACGATGTCATAAAACCTGACGATGCCATGTCGGAGACCCAACGGAGCGCTGTCAACAACTGGTTTCGATCGACACTTGCCTCACGGCTCAACGACAAGGCAAGCGGTGCGATCATATGTGTAATGCAGCGGCTGCATCAGGACGATCTGTGCGGGATGCTGCTGGAAGAGGGTGGATGGGACCATCTCTCGCTTGCAGCAATCGCCGAAGCCGATGAAACCATCCCGCTTACCCGTGGTCGTGTATACGTTGGAAACCGTCCAGAACCGAAGCTACCCGCTAACACGTGAAGTATATTTCTACACCAACCGCAAACCAGGCGAAAAAATGAACCCACTGATAGCCGAATATTTGCGGTTCGTAGTAAGCCGAGAGGGTCAGACACTTGTAATGAAGGACGGGAAGTATCTGCCACTCACCGCTGAAGCAGCTCGCGCCCAGCTTGACGAAATAGATCGGGTAGGGAGTGCTGCTACCGGAGACGGCGGCTAATGATAAAACCGCACCGACAAAAATGCAGCTAAAGCAGTTTTCAATTCAGCGCGGGCCATCAAAGTCGAAATCATTCAGAGCAGCAAGGGGATCATGGGTACAATCAAACCCGCAATCAGAAGCCACACGGACCTTCTGCGCGCGACCCTATTGCTCAGCGCGATTGCAATTCCCAAGCTCGATGAGAGAACAAGTCCGAACGCCATCGAAACGGAAAAGATCTGAAGTAAAAATCTTGAGCGATCGGGAGCGGCAGCGATTGCTTTTTTCTCAACCTTGGCTGGCTTGTGCTTTGCGGTGTCTGAATTGAATTCCGCGGCCCTATCGACCTTTGGCAGCATCTGATCCTTGTGAAGTTCCGCCATCACAACAATCCAATTAGGCGGTGGACCGCCATAGCCTTTTTCCTCTTGCAGACGGAATGTTTGCAACGCGCCGCTAACGGCGAAAAATATGATAGCCGGTGCAAAAAACAAACCCACATAATTGTGGTATTGCCGTATCTTCGATAGCGTTTGAACCTTCATGGTTTTGCCCTTTGGCGCCAGATTGGTAACAATTGCGGCAGAAAGTCTTTAACCCCTGCGCGCCAGGAATGACGTCGCTTTAGCCGAATTTTGCCAGGCGATCGGGTTCAAGCAACCGGTGCAAGTGAATGACGACATACTTCATCTCGGCGTCGTCGACTGTGCGTTGTGCGCTTGCTCGCCACGCATCTTCAGCTTCGGCATAACTGTTGAAAACGCCAACCAGATCGATCGCGGAAAGATCGACAAATTCCAACGACTGAGGATCGGCAACTCGTCCCCCCATTACAAGGTGCAGCATCTGAAATTCTCCCGTGTAGATTCTTCTGACTGAATGCAGTTCGGCTTTTCGCTTTAGGCTTTCGCAGGTGATGTCGGCGTCTGCCTTGAATTGGAAGTGCCTCGATTTTGTTGCTTTGGTGCCGTTGTAGGCGCTGGTTCATCGGTAGGTTTTTTTCCGCTGCCGGTGAAAAGCAATGCGGCTGCAATATATTCCGGAAGCATCGCTCACCTCTCGCAATTGTTGATTACAAATCACCTAGTGCCGTGTCCTTTCGTCAAGCTGTCATTCGGTGGGCTATCATGCGTCCACGCATCGAATTGCATATACGCGCCTTGTGTTTGGGTGATTGTCATATGCCGGTCGAGTTCGGCTTATGTCAGCTTCATGCAAGCTTGTTTCTCTAGCGAGGTAGAGGGAGGATGACTTTATGGCGAGCCTATTGAGGAGTGTGTTTTTCGTTGCAGGGCTTTCCTCGGCGCTGCCGCTTTCGGCACAGGCGCTGGACGGTTCCGAAACACCGTCGGTGGAAAAAACCGAGATTGATCTCGCTCGAGATCGGATGATCGCTGCAAAGCGCAATAAGGTTTACTACACGAACAAATTCGACCTGAGCGGGTTGCCTGAGTATGTCCCGCAGAGCAAAATCTCTGGCGTGATCCGCATGCGCGGCGCAAAGTACTTCACCGACAGCCCGCTCGCCGAGTGGTGGGCGGCCGAATTCCAAAAATGGCATCCTGACGTTAAATTCGACTTTCATCTGAGGTCTAGTCAGCATGCAATTTCGTCGCTCATTTATGGCGTATCCGACATCAGTCCTCTGGGCAGGGCGATAACCAATGCCGAGCGGCTCGCGTTTCAACGCGAATTCAACTATGCACCGCTTGGTGTCATAGCTGTAACGGGCAGCCAAACCTTGTCGGGATGGAACCCGGCGGTCGCGATTTACGTCCACAAATCCAATCCGCTCGCTTCAATTTCCATGGAACAGCTCGATGGCGTGTTCGGCGCTCACCCGTGAAAGTGCTGCCCGTCGCTGTCGATTCTGGACATCGCGCAGTTGCACCATCCAACGAAAGCTTCTTCGATGGCAGCTATCCGTTTCACAACAATGTTTATCTCTATTTTAACAAGGTGCCCGGGAAACCCTTGTCGCCGCGCGCCCGCGAATTTGCCCGATTCATTCTCAGCAAGGAAGGGCAAAAGATTATTGCTGCCGAGCAACGTTCGAGGCTGTGCAGGTGCTGATGGCATCGAACAATCGCGATAAGATGATTGCCAGAACCGCAAAATCCCCAAGCTTGCTCGCTGGGCTCATCTTCGATCCCGACGGTCGCACGATGTCGCCGACACGTGGTGGCAAGGAAGGTCGGCAATATTGCTATTATGTCACCCGGTTCAAACCAGGTGAAGGCCGCTCAACCAGATGCAGACTGCCTTCGGGTGAAATCGACCGCATCGTGCTGGATGCGCTGGCAAGTCACTTGAGAAGTGCAACCCAAGCTGATGACTCGACATGCAAAGTCGAATGGCATGCCCAAATCGCTTCGCAGACAGAAATCGCCGAGACCATCCACCAGCTACCGCGCTTTGAACAAAAGGCACTGCTCATCGACCATCATGCACAGGTTCAGGTCACCGAGAGCAGCATTGATGTGACGTTCCAATCAAATGGAACCAGCAACAGGATATCGACGCCGGCCAAACTCATGCGTCGCGGCAACGAGTTACGAATAGCATTTCCACCGGATGGCAGGTCGCAAGAGGAGCGCGCTACCGACCCGAGTCTGGTTCGACTGATTGCACAAGGGTTTGCGGCCCGCGAACATGTTCTGACGGGAAAAACCATCGAACCGGTCTGCAACTACAACCGCAAGCATCTGCATAGGCTGGTGCGGATATCCTGGCTGGCACCCGACATCATCGCATCTATTCTTGAGGGACGGCAGCCGATCCAGTTGACCGCGCATCATCTCATTCGCTGTGCAGAAATACCAATGGACTGGAAAGAGCAGCGCAACTTCCTCGGTTTCAATTGACGGTCCGGTCGCTCTAGCTCAATCCATAAAAACCAAACTACGCATCAAACATGACCTCGGAGCAATCCGGGGTCTTTTTTGTTCAATGTGTCGGCTCGAACCAAAACCTTTTCCACCAGACCGCCTGCAACAGTTTTGGGATCGCGTTTTTGGCCCCCAGAGACAAAAACCGAGAATCCCGGAGATTATCAGGGTGGATGGGGTCTCTGGATCCCTGACGTCAATCCAGACGGATTGCAAGCCACCGACATTACGCGATAAAATCCGTATTTCCGCGCAGTGGTGCGAAGTTCGCAATGTCAGGAAAAATTAGTGGTGCTTTTGAATTGCAGTGAACTCAAGGCCTCCATCTATAAATGGCGGAAAACCATCGATTCTGCGGAAAAAGCGGTGTCAGAGACGGAGCGCAAAGCGAATGGATCCGCATCAATTTTGGGATCGGCTTTTTGGCCCTCAGAGACAAAAGCAGAGAATCTCGCAGATTGGCCTCTCAAACAGGGTCTCTGGTTGCCGACGACCAAAACCGATCGCGCACAAGTCGCGGACTTTGCGCGACTAAACACCTCACCCCGAAGAATGTTAAGTTATTGATATAAAAGGGAAAAATAAGTGGTGCTCTTAAATTGCAGTGAACTCAAAGCCTCCATCTATAAGTGACGGAAAACCATCGATTATGCGGAAAAAGCGGGGTTAGAGATAGAGCGCAAAGCGAATGGATCCGCATCAATTTTGGGATCGGCTTTTTGGCCCTCAGAGACAAAAGCAGAGAATCTCTCAGATTGGCCTCTCAAACAGGGTCTCTGGTTGCCAACGACCAAAACCGATCGCGCACAAGTCGCGGACTTTGCGCGACTAAATACCACACCCCGAAGGATGATAAGTTATTGATATAAAAGGGAAAAATAAGTGGTGCTGCTGGCGAGGATTGAACTCGCGGCCTCTCCCTTACCAAGGGAGTGCTCTACCACTGAGCTACAGCAGCGCCGGAAGAGGCGGCCCTATGCTTAGCAGCGCGGCGCTTGTCAAGCCGCTTGCGCCCAATCCGCTCCTTTGGCATCGGCATTTTATGACAAAGTCCGATAACATGTCGCGCGAGGAGCGTTTGGCCGAGGCATTGCGGGCCAATTTGCGTCGCCGGAAAGCGCAGGACCGCGATACGCGGCGCGCAAAGTCGGCGACCGTCAACTGTCCGAAATCAGAGGACTGACTTTTCCTCCCAGCGCACCCCGGCCGATCATCGTTGCCTTGGTCAGTTCGGATTTGCCTGCGCGCAGCTGGCCCGGCGTGAGCCCCGTAAATTGCTTGATCTCGCGCGTCAGGTGCGACTGGTCGTAAAAGGCCAGGCCCAATTCGGTGTCGTCCAGGCTGTCACCGCGCGCGATCCGATTGGCCGCACGCAACGCGCGATATTTGCGTGCCAGCTTCTTGGGCGGCATGCCGTAATAGCGCTTGGTCATGCGTTCGAGCTGGCGCGGCGACAAACCCGATTCAGCGATCAGCGCGTCCACATCCGGGTCGCTGTCATCGACCAGCCAGCGATCGACGATAGCGGTGAATTCGAACGGGGCGCCGGCGACCTTGCGGTAAATTTCCGCAGCTGCCTTGTTCCCAAGCCGAAATTGTCCGGTCGGGTCTGCCAGCGCGATCAGCTCGTCGCGCAGCTCCATGATCGAATCGCCAAAAACCCGGCGCGCATCAAAGGCCTTGTCGATCCAGTTTTCGGCTTCGGCCCCCATCAATGTCGCCCAGCCCGCCGGAAGCATCCCCCAACCGAAAACGCTGATCGGTCCCTCCGACAGCGATTCGAACGGCTTGGTGGTGGGGCCGATGACGGTAACCGGGAAAGCGGGAATTTCCGCGTCCGCGAACCGGTAGCACCCCTGACCGGAGAGGATGATTCGGAACTGGGCGCGATCAGCCCTTTCGACCTCGCGCAGAGCCTCTCCGCCATAGTCGAAGCGATAGAAGGAAGAAACCAGCTGGCGCAGCGGTTCGTCCGGCGCTTCATATTTCAAATCTATCATGCTGCGACCAAGACTCCCTTGGGCAGCATGATACGGATTTGCGCGACAAAAAAAAGGCCTGCCACATGGGCAGGCCTCGGTAGGTCAAGAACTCTCGTCTTCCGACGTCGAGCCCTTCGGGTCGCAGGAACTATATGCACCAAGCAGATGACGTTTTCTTGCATGGAATCGTCATTACATCCGGTTACGTTTGACAATTTCGGCCAAACAGCCTCGCTATTGCGCCAAAACAAGACGTTATATCGATTGCAACTTTATGTGAACGACTGCCATAGCGACTCGGTGAGCTATCAATTCATTCGCCCGATTTTGTTCGGATTAGACGCCGAGTCAGCGCATGGTCTTTCGCTGGCGGCGCTGCGTGCAAAGCCGATCGGTGCCGCAAAACGGACCGATCCGGCGTTGCAGACCGAGGTCGCCGGACTGGTATTCCCGTCGCCGGTCGGACTTGCGCCGGGCTATGACAAAAATGCCGAAATTTTCGCCAAGGCCTATGGTCTGGGCTTTGGCTTTGTTGAAATCGGCACCGTCACGCCGCGACCGCAATCGGGCAATCCGCGCCCCCGGCTGTTCCGGCTGGTCGAGGATCGGGCGGTCATCAATCGTATGGGTTTCAACAATGAAGGCATGGAGGCGGCGGCCAGCCGGATTGAGGCTGTTCCGCGCGCACGGAGGCGTGGCCCGCTTGGTATCAATATCGGCGCCAACAAGGATAGCGAAGACCGGATCGGCGATTATGAAAAGGCAATGGCGCGACTGGCACCGCTCGCCGACTATGTAACGGTCAATATCAGTTCGCCCAACACACCCGGATTGCGTGCCTTGCAGGACAAGGGCGCGCTCGACGACCTGCTGCTGCGGGTGCGCGCCGTTGCCCCCGATGGTCCGCCATTGTTCCTGAAAGTTGCGCCCGATCTGGAACCGGCGGATATCGATGATATCGCCGCCGTCGCCATCGCGCGGGGTATCGATGCGCTGATCGTCAGCAACACCACCATTTCCCGTCCACCGTTGCAATCGCGGTATGCGGGTGAAACCGGCGGATTGTCGGGCGCACCGCTGAAGGCCCTTGCGCAGCAGCGGCTGGCCGACTTTCGCAAGGCCAGCGGTGGGCAATTGCCGCTTATCGGTGTCGGCGGCATTGCGTCTGCGGAGGACGCCTATGCCCGCATCCGGGCGGGGGCGTCGCTCGTCCAGATATATAGCGCGCTGGTCTATGAAGGGCCGTTCCTCGCGCAACGGATCAATACCGGGCTGTTGTCGCTTTTGCGACGCGACGGATTTGCAAATATTGCCGAAGCGATCGGAGCCGATGTCGATTGAGGCTTTGCCTTCCATCAAAGCGCCGTTACCAAATCGGCGCATGAAGAAACTCAGCCTGTATCTGATCGCCTTTTTCGCAATCCTCGCTTCGCCGGTCGCGGCCAAGCCTAATGGTATAGCAAGTTCAGCCGATCCAAGGGCGACCGCTGCCGGGGCCGAAATCCTTGCCAAGGGCGGGTCGGCTGCCGATGCGGCGATGGCGATGATGCTGGCGCTGACCGTCGTCGAACCGCAATCGAGCGGAATTGGCGGCGGCGGCTTTCTGGTTCATTATGATGCCGGGGACGCGACGATCAGCACGATCAATGGCCGGGAAACCGCGCCTGCCGCAGCAACCCCCCAGCGCTTTACCGATGCTGAGGGCAAGCCGCTGCCGTTCCTGCAGGCCTTTCCGGGTGGCAAATCGGTCGGTGTGCCCGGCAATATCCGGCTGATGGCAGAGGCGCACCGCAAATGGGGCAAGCTGAAATGGGCGGAGATTTTCAAGCCCGCGATCCGGCTTGCGGACAAGGGCTTTGTCGTCAACCAGACGCTCGAATCGCGGTTGGCGGCGATTGAGCGGCTCTGGCCGCAATTCGAGACCGCACGCTCGATCTACTGGATAGATGGAAAGCCCGCAAAGGCAGGGGTGACGTTGCGCAATCCCGAACTCGCAAAGACGTTGAAGCTGATCGCGAAAAAGGGGCCCGATGCCTTTTACAACGGGACGATCGCGAACAGCATCGTCAGTAGCGTGACCAAAAGCGCTGTCGCCCCCGGCGATATGACGCTGGCCGATCTCGCAGCGTACAAGGCCGTTGAACAGAACGCCGTCTGCGCGCCATATCGCGTCTATGTGATCTGCGGCATGGGCCCCCCTTCGTCGGGTGCGACCACGGTGTTGCAGATATTGGGCTCGCTCGAACGCTTCGACCTGAAAGCGCTGGGGAAGGACGATCCGAAAAGCTGGTATCTGATCGGGCAGGCGATGCAGCTCGCTTATGCCGATCGCGAAAAATATCTGGGCGACGCGTCGTTCGTGCAGGTTCCGGTCGCCGGCCTGATCGACAAGGCCTATCTGGCGGAGCGTTCGGCGCTGATCGATCCGGCCAGGGCGCGCACCGACTATCCGGCAGGCAATCCGCCCGGTGCGATGCCGCGCACGGCGGCGATTTCGGGTGAAGTCGCGGGCACAACGCATTTCTCGGCGGTCGACGCCAGGGGCAGCATCGCCAATATGACCTCGACGATAGAGGGGCCATTCGGCAGCCAGCTAGTTGCGGGCGGCTTCTTCCTCAACAACGAACTCACCGACTTTACCTTTGCGCCTGAAAAGGACGGCGCCCCTGTCGCCAACCGGGTCGAAGGCGGCAAGCGCCCCTTGTCGTCGATGGCCCCGACCATCGTTTTCGATCGCGAGGGAAAGCCGGTGCTGGCGCTCGGCTCGGCAGGTGGAAAGCGCATCATCATGCACGTCACCAAGACGCTGATCGGCGTGCTCGACTTCGGCCTGCCGCTCAAGCAAGCCATTGCCATGCCCAACATCTATTTCGGTGGCGGAGCGTTGCTGGTCGAACAGAACACGCAGCTGGCGGACAAGGCGCAGGCGCTGGCGAATTTCGGGCAGCCGGTAAAGCCGGAAGATCTCGGCTCAAAGGTCAACGGGTTGCAGCTTGTCGATGGGGCTTGGACCGGCGCTGCCGATCCGCGCAGCGAAGGCAGCGTTATTTCGGTCGACAGGAAGGGGCGCCAGACAGTCATCGATGGCGGCAATTTGCAGGATGGTGCACCGGCGGCCAGCGTGGGGTGAACCCGAACTTGCCTAGCCCGAATCGCGGCGCTAGCGTTTTGAAACTGCGCGAGTCCGAAGACGGACCACCCCCGGGAGAGTTTTGGTGGCTGACAATTTCAACGACTTTGAATCCATCCCCAATCTGGTGAGCATGTTCCTGTCGCGCGCAGCCCTGCGCGGCGACCGGCCATTTCTGGGCTATAAGCATGGCGAGGAATGGCACACGATCAGCTGGGCCGAAACCGCACGCCGCGTGGCCGGACTTGCGAAAAGCCTGAAAGCGATGGGGCTCAAAAAGGGTGACCGGGTGATGCTGGTGTCCGAAAACCGGCCCGAATGGTGCATTGCCGATCTGGCTATCATGGCGGCGGGCTGTGTCACCGTGCCGACCTACATCACCAATACCGAACGCGACCATCAGCATATCCTGGACAACAGCCAGTCGCGCGCGGTGATCGTTTCCACCGCGAAACTGGCGCAGCAATTGATGCCCGCCGTGATCCGTTCGTCCGAATGCGAATTTGTGATCGGGATGGAGCCGCTGAAGGTCACCCAGCGCGGCCAGCAAAAATTTCACGACTGGGCCGATCTGGTGCAGGGCACAGACGCCGATGTGGCCGCGCTGACGGAAGAAATGGCGCATGTCGGTCGCAACGAACTCGCGTGCATCATCTATACCAGCGGCACCGGCGGTGCACCGCGGGGGGTGATGCTGCACCATGGTTCGATTATCTGCAATGTCGACGGCGCGGCGCAGGTTTTGCGGGAGGATTTCGGGCTCAATAACGAACGCTTTCTGTCCTTCCTGCCGCTGAGCCACGCCTATGAACATTCGGGTGGACAGTTTTTGCCGATCGGCGTCGGTGCGGAAATCTATTATGCCGAAGGTCTGGAAAAGCTGGCGAGCAATATCGAGGAAACCCAACCGACGATCATGGTCGTCGTGCCCCGCCTGTTCGAGGTGCTGCGCGCGCGGATGATCAAGCAGGTCGAAAAGCAGGGCAAGGTTCCCAGCTATCTGCTCGACAAGGCCCTGACCATCGGAGAGCGTGACTATGGCGGCAAAAAGCGGCTGCGCGATGCGCCGATGCGCGCGATCCTGTCCCGCACGTTAAAGCCCAAGATCAGGGCGCGTTTCGGCGGCCGGATGAAGGCGATGGTTTCGGGCGGCGCACCGCTCAACCCCGATATCGGCGTCTTTTTCCAGTCGCTCGGCATCACCCTGTTGCAGGGCTATGGCCAGACCGAGAGCGGCCCGGTGGTCAGCTGCAACCGGCCAAAGACCGGGATCAAGATGGATACAGTCGGCGCGCCGCTGAAGGGCGTTGAAGTCAGGATTGCGGACGACGGCGAAATCCTTGTGCGCGGCGAACTCGTGATGCTCGGCTATTGGAACAACGATGCCGAAACCGCGCGTGTGATCAGGGACGGCTGGCTGCACACAGGCGATATCGGCCATTTCGACGAGCGGGGCCGGATAAAGATCACCGACCGCAAGAAGGACATCATCGTCAACGACAAGGGCGACAATGTCGCGCCGCAAAAGGTGGAGGGGATGCTGACATTGCAGCCCGAAATCCTGCAGGCGATGGTTTCGGGCGACAAGCGGCCCTATATAGTCGGCCTGATCGTTCCCGATCCCGAATGGGCGCTCGATTGGGCGCGCGGGCAGGGGATGCGCTATGATTTTTCAGAGCTGCAGGACAATCCGCAATTCCGCGCGGCGGTTCGCGCCGCTGTCGACCGGGTGAACAAGGATCTGTCGGTTGTCGAAAAGGTTCGCCAGTTCGAATTTGCCGACGAGCCTTTCACCATTGAAAATGGCGAAATGACGCCGAGCATGAAGATTCGGCGGCATATGATCCGCGAACGGTACAAGGATCGCGTGGACGGGATGTACAAGGGGTAATCCTCCCCAGAATGGGGAGGGGGACCGCGACACGAAGCGTCGGGGTGGAGGGGCACGTCAGTAGTCGCTCGATCTCGAAGTCAGGATATCTTCGCAGTGCCCCTCCACCAGCTTCGCTGGTCCCCCTCCCCGTTCCGGGGAGGATTAAAGTTCAGGCAAAGCCCAGTCTATCGGCACCAGCCCCTTGCTTTCCAGAAACGCATTGCACTGTGAAAAATGGCGGCAACCGAGGAAGCCGTTATGCGCCGACAGCGGTGAGGGGTGTGCGGCCTTTAGCACCAGATGCCTTGTGCCATCGACAAATGCCGCCTTTTTCTGCGCATAGGCCCCCCATAGCAGGAACACCACCGGCACTTCGCGGGCATTGACCAGTTGGATAACGGCATCGGTAAACCGCTCCCACCCCTTGCCCTGGTGCGACGCGGCCTTGCCCGCTTCCACCGTCAACACGCTGTTGAGCAGCAGCACGCCCTGCTGCGCCCAATGTTCGAGAAAGCCGTGCGGTGGACGGCTGATACCCAGATCGGCCTGCAATTCCTTGTAGATATTGCCAAGGCTGGGTGGCGGCGGAACCCCTGGCTTGACGCTGAAGCACAGCCCATGCGCCTGCCCCGGCCCATGATAGGGATCCTGCCCCAATATCACGACGCGCACCTGATCGAGCGGGGTAAGATCCATCGCCCGGAACCATTCGCTGCCCTTTGGGTAAATCTGCTTGCCGGCGGCTTTCTCCGCCACCAGAAAACTGCGCAACCGCGCCATATATTCTGCCTCAAACTCAGGAAGCAGCGGCACCTTCCAGCTTTCGTGGAGTTGAATGTCAGCCATGTCTCAAGCCTCCGGGAAAATGTGAAAGAGGCAAGAGGGAAAGAGGGGATGGCGCTGTTCAGCCATGTCGATCATTCACAATGCGCCTCATGCCCTGTCGAAAGACTTCGCAGCCGAAATTGAGCAGCAGGCCATAGGGCAGGTTCATAAGACGGATATAGGTCAATACCTGTTTGTTGTGTATCGGCCCCAGCTTGTCGATTGATTTGATTTCTACCAGCAAAATGTCGTTGAGCAGCAAATCATATCGAAATGCGTCGTCATAACGCTTGCCATAAATTTCAACATGGACCGGCTTTTGCCGGTCCACTTTAATACCAAATTGCTGAAGGCGGTCGGCGAGTACGCGTTCGTAAACGGACTCGACCAAGCCGGGGCCAACATCCTTATGAATGGCCATCCCGGCGTCAAAGGTAAGCTGGATCAATGCCTCAATATCATTCTGCCTTGGCATCCTGGCGATATCCCCTCTTTCCCTCTTGCCTCCTTTACATCAACCCGCCGCCTCCACCCTGGACAGCAGCGCCGTCCATGCCTCGACCTCTTTCTTGCTCGCAGGCCCCAGAAGTTCCATCGCGTGGCGCAGGCGTTCGCGCAGGATGTCGCGGCCGAGATGGGTGATCGCGTCGAACAGCGGGACGCCCTGCGGGCTGCCGAGGACCGCGAGATAGAAGGCCCGGATCATGTCTTTCAGCTTGATCTCCAGCGCCGCCGCCGTCCTGCGCAGCGCGGCGTCGACGCCATCCTTGTTCCATTCGATCATCGCGTCGAACTGCTGCAATGCCAGCGTATAGGCGGCGCGTTGCTGGTCGGCTTCGATCTTCACGCCGTCGCGCAGTTTTTCAGGCGTCAGCCCCTCGATGCGGTTCATGAAGAAGGGCGCGGTCAACGCGCCGAGATCGGACAGCCGCACGATCCGGCTCTGCGCCATTTCGGCGATGGGCATCAGATATGCGTCGTTCAGTGCCCATTTGCGCACTTCGTCGAGGAATTGCGCAGTGGTCAGCTCCTCGCGCATGTAACGGCCGTTGAGCCAGTCGAGTTTCGAGGTATCGAACACTGGCCCGCCCAGCGAGATGTTGGCGACGTCGAAACCGTCGATCAGCTCCTGCAACGAGGTTTTTTCGTCTTCCTCGCTCGCGCTCCTGATGAACAGGCCGAGGAAGTTCTGCATCGCTGCGGGAAGGTAACCGGCGCGCTGGTAATAGAGGATGCTCGTCGGGTTCTTGCGCTTCGACAGTTTCGACCGGTCGGCGTTGCGCAGCAGCGGCAGATGGGTGAGCACCGGCGGCTCCCAGCCGAAATAGCGATAGAGCAGCAGATGCTTGGGCGCCGAGGAAATCCATTCCTCGCCGCGCATCACATGGGTGATGCCCATCAGATGGTCGTCGACGACATTGGCGAGGTGATAGGTCGGCAGCCCGTCCGATTTCATCAGCACCTGCATGTCGACCACCGACCATTCGAATTCGATCGGGCCGCGCAGCGTATCCTGAACCACGCATACACCCTCATTGGGCACCAGCATGCGCACGACATGGCTCATCCCCCTGGCATCGCGCTCGGCGCATTCGGCCTGGGTCAGTTTCGCGCAACGACCGTCATATTTGGGTGGCTGCTTTGCCGCCATCTGCTGTGCGCGCATGCTCGCCAGTTCCTCGGGCGTGCAATAGCATTTGAAGGCGTGGCCATCGTTGAGCAGGCGGTTGCAATGCTCGGTATAGATCGCGCTGCGTTCGGACTGGCGGTAGGGGCCGTGCGGACCGCCGACATCGGGGCCCTCATCCCAGCTGAGCCCCAGCCAACGCAGCGAATCGAGGATTTTCTCTTCGGATTCGCGCGTCGATCGCACCTGATCGGTGTCCTCGATGCGCAGCAGGAATTGCCCGCCATGCTTTTTGGCGAAGCAATAGTTGATCAGCGCGATATAGGCGGTGCCGACATGCGGGTCGCCGGTGGGTGAAGGGGCAACGCGGGTGCGGACGGGTTTGGTGATTTCGGTCATGTGGCGGGCCTCTACCAAGCCGCAACCATCTTGTCATCTTTGCGCTTCGTCGGCACACCGGTGCAAAAGCCAGAGGATGCGACAATGCAGTTCAGCCGCCGCCAGTTCAATTTCAGCCTTGGAAGCCTTGCATTTGCGGGGATTGCCGAGCGCGCCTGCGCGCAAATCCCGCCCGCTGCGCGCAACGAGGTGCCGGGCTATGGCGCGCTGGTGCGCGATCCGGACAATCTGATCGATCTGCCCAAAGGCTTTTCCTATCGCGTCATTTCGCGGTTCGGAAATGTCATGGATGATGGCTTTCTTGTTCCAAGCGCCGGGGATGGCATGGGTGCCTTCGCTGCGGGAAAGGGCAAGGTTGCGCTGGTTCGCAATCATGAACTCAATATCCGCGATGGCCGTTTCGGCGCATTTTCCGGCAAGGTGGCGGACGATTTTGCGGCTTATGACCGTGGCAAGGACGGGCAGCCGTTGCCGGGCGGCACGACGACTCTGATCTACGACCTCAAATCGCAGCGGATCGAAAAGCAATGGCTCAGCCTGTCGGGCACGCTGCGCAACTGCGCGGGCGGCATCACGCCATGGGGCAGCTGGCTGAGCTGCGAGGAAAATGTGACGCGCGCAGGCGATAGTGCAGGCAGGGATCATGGCTATGTGTTCGAGGTTCCGTCGGGGCATATCGGGCTGGTTGCACCGGTGCCGTTGAAGGCGATGGGTCGTTTCAACCACGAAGCCGCCTGCGTCGATCCGCGCACCGGCATCGTCTATCTGACCGAGGATCGCGAAGACGGCCTGCTCTACCGCTTCCTGCCTGATTCCCGGGGCGAGCTTGCCAAAGGCGGCCGACTGGAGGCGCTGGCGCTTGATGGCATCAGCGATAGTCGCAACTGGAACGAGGTCAGCGTCGCGCGCGGCAAGGCCTATGCACCGCGCTGGGTTCCGCTCGACAATCCCGAAGCGCCTGACGACGATCTGCGCAGGCGCGGTGCGGCAAAGGGGGCAACGCTGTTCGCACGGGGCGAAGGCATATGGTGGGGAAATGATGAGCTATATTTTGCCTGCACCAGCGGCGGCGCGGCCAAATATGGGCAAATCTATCGCTTGCGCCCCGGCACCGACGGGACGGCGGACCGGCTGGCGCTGTTTTACGAGGCAACCGATGGTGCCGCCTATAATTATGGCGACAATCTGTGCGTGATGCCCACCGGCCATCTGATGGTGTGCGAGGATCAATATACCGAAATCAGCGACAACCATTTGCGCGGCATTACCCCGGCAGGCAAAGCCTATGTCTTCGCCAAAAGCCGGGTGCAGACCGAATTTGCCGGTGCCTGTTTCTCGCCCGATGGCTCGACCTTCTTCGTCAACCTGATGTGGCCGACAATGACGCTGGCGATTACGGGGCCGTGGGGGCGGGTGCGGGCGTCATAGTCGCGCCGACTATGTCCGCCGGAGTCTTCGGGGGCACCGTAGCCGCTTCGGTTGCGATCGCAGGTGCAGCCGGGTCGGCGCGGAATGGCTTTGCGGCTTGCCTTTTGGATATTCTTCGGCACTTTGCCTTGCCAGAATAGAAGGGGATGCCATGCCAAGCCTGACCGCGCGCCTGATCGCTTCGCTGTTCCGGATGACCGGATCGTTGCGCAAACGCTATTCGGACGGCCCGGACTTCCTCAAGTTGATCGCACAGAGCCGGGTCGAGCAACAATTTCCCGATGCCAGGATGCGCAGGCGGCTCGATGTGCGCGAAAGCGCATATGAAGGTCGCAAAGTCATTCGCATCGCGCCGCGTGACCGGCCCGCAGCGGGGCATATGCTCTATTGGCATGGCGGCGGCTATGTCTATCCGGCGGTCGATATCCACTGGAGGTTCCTCGCGCATATGGCGGAAAAGCATGGCATCGTGACCACCGCCCCGCTCTATCCGCTGGCACCCGAGGCTTCGGCGGATGCGGCGGTTGACTGGGCGATGAAATTCTACCGCGATTTCACACCCGACGGGGCGGGGCCCTTTGTGATGGGTGGGGACTCGGCGGGCGGCGGGTTGTGCGCGGCGGTTGTGCAGGCGGCGCGCGACGAGGGGCGCATGCTGCCCAAGGGCCTGATCCTCGTCTGCCCCTGGCTCGATATTTCGGTCTCGCATCCCGACCAGCCCGCGATCGAGCCGCGCGACTGCGTGCTGACCATTGACGGCACCCATGCCGCGGCAAAACTGTACGCCCGCTACCTGCCGCTCAGCGACCCGAAGGTCAGCCCGTTGTTCGGCAATTGGGAAGGCCTGCCGCCGGTGCTGATGTTCGGCGGCGGCGATGACATATTGGTCCCCGACGCCCGCGCGCTGAAGGCCAAGCTGCCTTCGATCGACTATCAGGAGGAAGCCGGGATGATGCACGACTGGCCGATCTTCTTCCTGCGCGAAAGCCGGATGGCGCAGGCGCAGATGGCGGAATTTATCGGAAAGTCTATGCGCGGCTAGGCCGCAGGGCTTGTTGTCGGTGCGAAGCGTAAGGGGCTTTATGCCTGCCCTGGTTCGTCATCGCCCAATATGGCTGCAGCCGTTTCCTCGATACTTCCCGAAACGAGCAGCGGGGAGCCGCCGACGATACCGATCTGGGTATGTCCGTTTTCGGCAGTGCGCAGCCAGGCTACGTTGCTCGCCACCACCAGATAATTGCCGCCGCGCGATTCAAGTCTGACAAACTTCATCAAATGTCTCCAGTCGCCACGCGGGATGGGGGACAAAGCTGTCGATCCTGTTAACGGCCGCCAAATACTTCTCCTTGACCGACCCGCTGTCACTGGCTAAGGGCCCGCCTTCCGAACGGTGCGAGAACTGATTCTCCGTGCCCGCAGGAAAACCCACATAGGCTGAACATTGTTCGACAGGCCGGGCGGAACCAAGGCTGGAGCCTCCGCCGCCACAACGTCTTGTCGCGCAAAGTAACCAACTTATTTTCAAGGTGAAGATATGCCGACTATTAACCAGCTGGTCCGCAAGGGCCGCGTTCCGCAGAAGGCCAAGTCAAAGGTTCCTGCGATGGATCAGAACCCGCAAAAGCGCGGTGTCTGCACCCGTGTTTATACCACGACTCCGAAAAAGCCGAACTCGGCGCTTCGCAAGGTTGCCAAGATCCGTCTGACCAACCAGCGCGAAGTCATTTCCTACATCCCGGGCGAAGGCCACAACCTGCAGGAGCACAGCGTTGTGCTTATCCGCGGCGGCCGTGTTCGCGACCTTCCCGGTGTCCGTTACCACGTCCTGCGCGGCGTGCTCGACACCCAGGGCGTCAAGGATCGCAAGCAGTCGCGTTCGAAATATGGCGCGAAGCGTCCTAAGTAAGATCGGGAGAATAGAAAATGTCACGTCGTCGTCGTCCCGAAAAGCGCGTTATCCTGCCCGATCCGAAGTTCGGGGATATCGTCCTTTCCAAATTCATGAACAACCTGATGCTTGACGGCAAGAAGTCCGTCGCCGAACGCATTGTTTATGGCGCGCTCGAAACCGTCGAGAGCCGTGCGAAGAAGGACCCGGTCCAGCTCTTCCACGATGCGCTGAACAACGTAAAGCCGGGCATCGAAGTCCGCAGCCGCCGCGTCGGCGGTGCGACCTATCAGGTTCCCTGCGAAGTCCGCCCCGAGCGTGCGCAGGCGCTTGCCATCCGCTGGCTGATTTCGGCTGCGCGCAACCGCAGCGAAACCACGATGGCCGCCCGCCTGTCGGGTGAGTTGATGGACGCAGCAAGCAATCGCGGCAATGCCGTCAAGAAGCGCGAAGACACGCACCGCATGGCGGAAGCGAACCGCGCCTTCGCACACTACCGCTGGTAAGCAGCGATAGCGTCATAAATGCATATTAGGGGGCTGGTTTCTGACCGGCCCCCCGCAACTATAGGGCCATAGGGGCCTTTTCACTGGAGTGAAGATCATGGCACGCAGCCATCCGTTGGAAAAATATCGCAATTTCGGCATCATGGCGCACATCGATGCCGGCAAGACCACGACCACCGAGCGTATCCTCTATTACACCGGCAAGTCCTACAAGAGCGGCGAAGTCCATGACGGCGCCGCGACCATGGACTGGATGGAGCAGGAGCAGGAGCGTGGCATCACGATCACTTCGGCAGCAACCACCTGCTTCTGGAACGATCACCGCATCAACATCATCGACACGCCGGGCCACGTCGATTTCACCATCGAGGTCGAGCGCTCGCTGCGCGTGCTCGACGGTGCCGTCGCCTGTTTCGAGGGCGTTGCCGGTGTCGAGCCGCAATCGGAGACAGTGTGGCGCCAGGCCGACAAGTACCGCGTGCCGCGCATGTGTTTCGTCAACAAGCTCGACCGCATGGGGGCCAACTTCCATCGCTGCGTCGAAATGATCAAGGACC
>JADLBY010000085.1 GCA_020847445.1 Sphingomonadaceae bacterium
CTCGGGCAGGCCGTTCAGATAGGCGTTCATCCCCGCCGCGATGTCGAGTGCGGCCTGCGGGCGGACAGCCGCGATCAGCCCCATCGGAATCGCCCACAGCAGAATCGCGTACATCACGTAGAGGAAAGAGGGGCGCGCGCGGCTGGTCCAGGGATCGGGCGATTGTGCCTCGGCCAATATCGCGGATAGCCGCGTGCGCAGCGCCTCCATTTCCTGGCTGCCCTGCAGTTTTATCAGTTCGATCTTCGCGGCGTCGCGCGCCTTGGGATCGGGGATCAGCTTGTCGATCAACGCCGCAATGGGCCCGATCAGGGTTTCGATAATGGCCAAGTCAATTCTCCATAAAAGTCGGGTTCGTCATTTGCGCAAGGGTGGATCAGGAAGGCGCTGCGCCACCGATCCGGTTGGCAAGCCAGCCATAGACAAAGGCTTCCTGGGAAGGGCGGGCTTCGGCGATGTTGATGTAATGCGCGCCTTGCAAAGCCTCGACGGCCTTGAGCAGCACCGCTTCGCCACCGGTGCCGCGCTTCCGCAGGAAGCCTTGCAGCGCCGCCAGCGTTGCGGGCCCGATCTGCCGGTCGATGGTCAGGTCGGGAAAGTCCCGGCCTTCACGGTTCAGCGCGTTCAATGCGCGTTGCAGGAAGGCCGTTGCCGTTCCGGTGCCCATGTTGATGCCGGTGTCGAACAGTTCGGCCGCAAGCGCAGGCGCGTGCGCCGCGATCGCGTCGAACCGCGGCTTGAACCAGTATAGCCTTTGGTAGATTGCCGCCGCATCGCTGCGCGGCAGCAGGCGCATTTCGCCGGTATAGCCCTGCCTTCGGGCGACCGCCTCGGTTATCCCCCAGTTGGTGGGGCCGCCTCTGTCCGCAGGGTGGTTCACAAAGCCGCCTTCGCGTTCGATGACGTCGTCGACCAGTTCCCCGATTTTGCGCATATATCCATTCCGTTCCTTCATCATGCGAATCATGATAACCAAATAGGTTCAATGTAGGACAGAGAATAATCCATATGCGCATCGGCGGCGGTTTCGCCATTTCCGCTATGATGGGGCGCGACGGCGGGGCGCGCACGCAGCGCGCCGATCTTTTTTAATCGCGCGATTAAATCTTGTTGCCCGCTGCCCTGAATGGCGTATTGAAGAATCGATATTTGCCCAAGGCAGGACAGGAGAGGCCAGCAGATGAATTTCGATTTTTCAGAAGAGCAACTCGCGCTGAAGGATGAGGCCCGCAAATTCCTCGCGGCGAAATGCCCGCCCGATCGCGTTCGCAAACTGATGGATGAAGACAGCCCGGGCTTCGATCCGGAGTTGTGGGCGCAGGTGGCCGAGCAGGGCTGGCTGGGGGCGGCCATTCCCGAAGAATATGGCGGGCTGGGCCTTGGCTATCTCGAACTGTGCTGCATATCGGAGGAACTGGGCCGGGCAGTCGCACCGGTGCCTTTTGCCTCGACCGTGTATTTCTTCGCCGAAGCGCTGCTGCGCGCCGGAACGCCCGAGCAGAAGGCGAAATATCTGCCGCAGGTCGTCACCGGCGAGCTGATCGGCACCATCGCCAGCGCCGAACAGGCCGGTGTGGTGTCGGCGGCGAACATCTCCGCCGAAGTGTCCGGCGGCAAGCTGAGCGGGGTCAAACTGCCCGTCACCGATGGGGTGGTCGCGCATCATGCCGTGGTGCTCGCCAAGGAAGGCGGAAAGCCGACGCTCTACATCGTCGATCTGGGCGGCCCCGGGGTCACCCGTGAGGCTGTCAACACGCTCGATCGTTCGCGCGAGGCGGCGCGCGTCGCGTTCAACGACGCGCCGGTCGAACGGCTGGGCGAGGTCGGCGATGGCCTTGCGCTGTTCGAGGCGATCAATGACCGCGCGGCGGTGCTGATCGCGTTCGAGCAGGTCGGCGGCGCCGACATGTGCCTTGAAATGGCGAAAAACTATGCGCTCGAACGCTTTGCTTTCGGCCGCGCGATCGGCGGCTATCAGGCGATCAAGCACCGTCTGGCGGATATGTATGCGAAAAATGTGCTCGCCCGCGGCAATGCCTATTATGGCGCCTGGGCGCTCAACAGCGATGCCCCCGAACTGCCGATTGCGGCGGCCGGGGCGCGGATATCGGGCTGCGACGCCTATTGGTTCGCGGCCAAGGAAAATGTGCAGGTGCATGGCGGCATGGGCTTTACATGGGAGGTTGACGCACATCTCCATTACCGCCGCAGCCGCCAGCTTGGCCTGGTCGCAGGATCGGCGCGCAGCTGGAAACACCGGCTGGTAACGATGCTCGAACGCCGCAACGCGGCCTGAGGATTTGAGGGAAGGAACGAGAAAATGGATTTCAACGACACTCCCGAAGAAGCCGAATATCGCGCCAAAGTGCGCGCCTGGCTGGAAGAAAACGCCCCGCGCGGGGTGAAGGGCGCATCGCTTGGCGACGAGGATGAAAGCCAGATGGATGCCTGCAAGGCGTGGCAGGCGAAAAAGGCTTCGGCTGGCTATGCGCAGATCCGCTGGCCCAGGGAATGGGGCGGCGGCGGTGGCACCACGATCCAGAGCGTGATTTTTGCACAGGAAGAATCGCGCATGGGGGTGCAGCTTGGCGGTCCGTTCGCGATCGGTCTGGGCATGTGCATTCCGACGGTGATGGCCACCGCCGATGACGCAACAAAGCAGCGCTTTGTCGGCCCGGCGGTTCGCGGCGAGACGATCTGGTGCCAGCTCTTTTCGGAACCCGCCGGTGGTTCGGACGTTGCCGCCATCCGCACCCGTGCGGTCAAGGATGAAAGCTCGGTCGACGCCAATGGCGATTTCGACTGGGTAGTCAACGGCCAGAAAATCTGGACCTCGGGCGCGCATTATGCCGATTATGGCATTGTCCTCGTCCGCACCGATCCCGATGCGGTGAAGCACAAGGGGCTCACCATGTTCTGGATCGACATGAAGGCGCCGGGAATCGAATGCAAGACGATCCACCAGATGTCGGGCGCACGCGGTTTCAACGAAGTGTTCTTCACCGACGTCCGGATCAAGGACAGCCAGCGACTTGGCGCGCTGAACGATGGCTGGAATGTCTCGATCATCACGCTGATGAACGAACGCGCCTCGGTCGGTGGCGGCGGCGGAGCGCGCGGCGGCGGTTCGATCAAGGCCTTGCAGCTTGCGCAGAAAATCCGCGATGAAAATGGCGAACCACTGTCGAACAACAGCACCGTGCGCGAGCGGATCGCCGAACATTATGTCCGCGCCGAAGGGTTGCGTTTTACCGGGATGCGTTCGCTGACGGCGCTGTCGCAGGGCAAGACGCCGGGGCCGGAACAGTCGGTGACAAAGCTGGTGCAGGCGGCAGGCATGCAGGATCTGGCCGATTTCATGGTCGACCTGCAGGATCAGGCAGGGATCATCCGCGATCCGGCGCTGGCACCGGAAAATGGCGACTTCCAGGAGATGTTCCTCGGTTCGCCCGGCATGCGCATCGCCGGCGGCACCGATGAAATCCTGCGCAACATCATCGCCGAACGCGTGCTCGGCATGCCCGGCGAAATCCGCGTCGACAAGGGCGTGCCGTTCAAGGACCTGCCCACCGGGCGCTGAGGAGGACAGGCGATGACGTTTCCCTTGCCCCATATGTCAAACGACTTGAGCGGGCGGGTGGCGCTCGTCACCGGTGCGTCATCGGGCCTTGGCGTGCGCTTTGCCAAGACGCTCGCCGTCTGCGGGGCGAAGGTCGGGCTGGCCGCACGCCGGACCGACAGGCTGGAGGCGGTGGCGGAGGAAATCCGCGCCGCCGGTGGCGAGGCGGTCTGCATGAAGATGGATGCGACCGACGCCGATCAACTGTTCGCTGCCGTCGACACGCTCGAAAAGGCCTTTGGCACCGTCGATATCCTGATCAACAATGCCGGGATTCCCGATGCCCAGCGCGCACACAAGATGGAGGTCGAACTGATCGACCGCGTGCTCGGGGTCAATTTGCGCGCGCCCTATATCCTGTCCTGCGAAGTGGCGCGGCGGCTGATCGCGGCGAAAAAGCCGGGGCGGATCGTCAATATCAGCTCGGTTGCGCATTACAGCTATTCGGGCAATGGCGCGGCGCTCTATGCGATCACCAAGACGGCAGTCGCGCGGATGA
>JADLBY010000086.1 GCA_020847445.1 Sphingomonadaceae bacterium
AAGATATGGGTTTCGTGAAAGGATTTCAGATCGTCAAAAAGGAACCGGTTCCAGCTGCGCGCCTTGCCGCCCTCGCTATATATATGGGCCCGCACATTGCGCGCGGCCGCAGCAACGCCTCCGGCGATCGCCGCCGTCGCATCGGTTGATCCGTTGACGATGACGTGGATCGCGACCTGCGCGTCACCCAGCGGCAGGCTGTTGAGGCAGGCGGCAATCCGTTCCTCTTCATTGTGCGCCAGCACAGCGATGCAGATGGGCGGTTTTTCCGTCATGCCTTTTGCGCCATTGCCCAGACGGTGACGGGAAAGCGCTCGTCATTCGGCAGCTGCCGCTGCCAGCCGGTGCGCGCCCAGCGGCTGAAATTGGCCTTCACGGCGGCCGCATTGCCCCAGCTGCCGGTCACCACCCGTTCCGGATCGAAGCCGCCCTCCTCCAGCAAATGCTTCATCCCCAATTCGGTCCAGCGGCTGCAATCGGCAGGAATCGGGTGATAGCGGATCAGAAAGGGCGTGATGTTGACGAACCAGCCGCCCGGCCGCAGCATCGCATGCACATTGCGCGTTGCCCGATAGGGATAAAGCAGATGTTCCCAGACATTGTCGGCGATGACGATATCATATTGGCGGTCGGGAATATCCTTGCAGATATCCTGTTCCGGCCAGTTCATTTCGGTAAAGCTGCGCCATTGCCGCTGGCGCCACTTCCAGCCTGCGCTGATTTCAAGCGCGTCGAAACCGTGCGCGTCCACGCTGTCGAGCCAGCGATCGATCTCGCGATAGGCGACGGTGCGGGTGATGTGCTGCACGTCATAGCCGACGGCAGCCGCCACCTTTGCCAGCATGTTTTTGAGCCCGTCGTCCATTGCCACCCCGAATGCGCCACGCATGCGCGGCCTTCGGGATAGCAGAAGCCAGCTTTACACCGCGTAAATTCTTATCACGCCTTCAAAAGCCCGATCTCGATCAGCCGCTCACGCAGATAATCGTCGGCAAGGATCGGTTCGGGATAACGGTTCGGATTTTCCGCACTGATGCATTGCGGCAGCGTCGCGATCGGATAGTCCGAATTGAGATGCAGGAAGAAGGGCATCGAATAACGGCTATATTTCGACCGCTCACCCATCGGGTTGCGCACGCGGTGCGTGGTCGAGGGCAGATAATGGTTGCACAGCCGCTGGAGCATATCGCCGACATTCAATGACAGCCCGCCTTCGGGCGGCGAGACATCCATCCAGCTGCCATCGGGCCGCAGGATCTGCAGCCCCGATTCCTCGGCACCGAGCAGCAGCGTGATGAGGTTGATATCCTCATGCGCCCCCGCACGGATGCAACCTTCTGTGTCGCCCTCGATCGGCGGATAGTGGAGCAACCGCAGGATCGAATTGCCGACATTGATCTTGTCGTCGAACCAGTCGGCATCAAGCCCCAGATAGATGGCGAGATAGGAGAGTATCTTCGCGCCGACCCGGTCGAACTCGGCATAAAGCGGTTCGAACACGTCGCGGAAACCATCCACCGTGTCGGGCCAGATGTTTTTGAGCATATCCCCTTCGAGCGGATGACCGGCGGGCAAGGTGCGCCCGACATGCCAGAATTCCTTCAGGTCATGATGGTCGGCACCCTTGGCGATCTCGGTCTTGAAGGGGGTGTAACCGCGCTGCCCGGCGATATTCTTGTCGTACCAGCGCAGCTTTTCTTCGGTCGAACGGGCGAACAGCTCCTTCGACAAACGCCAGGCTTCCTTGGCCAGATGCGGGTTGATGCCATGATCGACGACCTTGGCAAAACCATAGGTCCGGAAACTGTCCCCAAGGGCTTGCGAGATGGCTTGGGTGTCGCTGCTGGACAGCGAAATATCGGGCATTTGAGTCATATCCATGCAAATAGCCCTTGACCAAAGACTGCGCCAGAGAAATTGACCCGCGTCAAAAGGAGCAAAAATGTCCGAGCAATATTGGCTGATGAAATCCGAACCCGACGTCTACAGCTATGACGATCTGGTCGCGGAGAAAGAGGGCATGTGGGATGGTGTGCGCAACCACGCCGCCGCGCTCAATTTGAAGGCGATGAAAAAGGGCGACCTGGCCTTTTTCTACCATAGCAATATCGGCGTCGAGGTGGTCGGCATCCTGAAAATCAGCAAGGAAGCCTTTATCGATCCGACCGACGAAAAGGGCCGGTTTGTCGCGGTGAAGGTGAAACCGGTGCGCAAATTGAAAAATCCGGTGCCGCTGAAGGCGGTGAAGGCCAATCCCAAACTCGCCGAAATGGACCTCGTCCGCCTCTCGCGCCTGTCGGTCGGCAAGGTGCGGTCGGAGGAGTGGGGCGAGATATTGAAGATGGCAGGGGAGAAGGTTTGATTCCTTCAGAAGGAAGAAGGGATTAAGGAAAAAGAGCCTTGCTTCTCTCAATACCCGCGCGCAGCGCGTCTGAAATTGAGTTGCCCATCGGGCATTCATTATTGAG
This sequence comes from Sphingomonadaceae bacterium, assembly GCA_020847445.1. Lineage (GTDB taxonomy): Bacteria > Pseudomonadota > Alphaproteobacteria > Sphingomonadales > Sphingomonadaceae > Sphingorhabdus_B. The sequence continues at coordinate 2,469 of JADLBY010000086.1, forward strand.
GGGCTGACGCCCTTATTCCTTATTACCTTCTTTCTTCTAAGTAAAAATCACAAGCGACATGTCCAGGCTTTGCATTCTTACCCCTGCCCCCGACTATTGGGAGAACTGGTCGCTGCCCAAGGCGCATTATGCGCGGCTGCTCGGGCCCGACATCGCCTTTCGCAGCTGGACCGAACCCGGCGATCTGGCCGAATTCGATCTTGTCCTCCCGCTCCTCGCTTGGGGCTATCAGCGCGATGTGCCGGGATGGTTCGCGCTGCTCGACCGGCTGGAGGCGGAGGGGCTGCCGCTCGCCAATCCGGCGCGGGTGCTGCGCTGGAACAGCGACAAGGCCTATCTGGCCGAACTGTCCGCAGCGGGCGTCGCCACCGTGCCGACGCTGATCCGCGAATCGATGAGCGACGCCGCGCTTGCCAGCGCGCGCGAGATTCTCGAAAGCCCGCGCCTTGTGGTCAAGCCGCCCATCTCCGGCGGGGCCGACGGCACTTATTTGATTGGGCCATCCGACCCGCTCCCCGCCGAGGCCGTGGGGCAGCGGATGCTGGTGCAACCTTTTCTGCCTGCGATTTCCGAAGATGGCGAATATTCGCTTTTCTATTTCGGCAGCGCCTATAGCCACGCGATCAGCAAGCATCCCGCCGAGGGCGATTTCCGTGTGCAGGAGCAATTTGGCGGTGTCGAACGCGGCATAGACGCGCCCGCCGATGCCAGGGCGCTCGCCGAAGCTGCGCTGGCAGCGACCAACCGGCTGCTCGGCTGCGGCCCGCTGGCCTATGCCCGTATCGACATGGTCCGCGACGGCGAGGGCGCATTCCGGCTGATGGAGCTGGAACTGATCGAGCCCAGCCTGTTCCTGCAATTTGCCAAGGATGAAGGCGCGCTATTTGCCGACGCGGTAAGGGCCGAAATTCACCCGAACCGGTAGTCCGCCACGATCTCACCACAGGCGCGCAGTTCCTCTTCATGCCCGACCTCGCGCCATTCTTCCTTGAGCGCCGCGGCCTCCCACGCCTGCATCGCCGGATGCGCGATGATGTGATCAACCCAGGCCTGCCCCTTGCCGACGTCCAGCCCATATGTGCGCACGCGATAGGCGACGGGCGCGAAGAAGGCATCGACGGCGCTGAACGCCGCCCCTGCCAGATAGGGTCCGCCAAAGCGCGACAGCCCCTCCTCAAACAATTCGCGGATGCGGCCGACATTGGCTTTCAGCGCGTCGGACATCGGCTTGGGCTTCACCCGCACGCCGACATTCATCGTGCAATCGTTCCGTAGCGCGGAAAAGCCGCTGTGCATTTCCGCCGCCGAGCATTGCGCCCAGGCGCGGGCGTCAGCCTCGGCGGGCCAGACGCCGTCGTGGCGGTCAGCAAGATAAAGCGTGATCCCCATGCTGTCGTGGATGGTGCGGCCTTCATGGAGCAACACCGGCACCTGCCCGGTCGGCGAGAAGGAGCGGAACTCCTCATAATTGCTCGGCTTGGTAAACGGCTCCAGCCGGTCGTCAAAGTCCAGCCCCAGTCCCTTCATCAGCAGCCATGGGCGCAAGCTCCAGCTCGAATAATTCCTGTTCGCGGTGATCAGGATATAGGCCATGTCATCCTACCCCTCTGGTTCGGCGCCTGTGACAGGCGGAAGTTCGCTCAGATCGAGCCACATCGAGTCCTGTTTGTTGTGATAACTGTCGATCACGGCAAAAGGGATGCGAAAGGGAAAGCCCCAATTGCTGTTCCACATCGCCACCACGCCGGTGCGCGTTGCGGGTTCGAAAATCATCGTCGCCCGGTAACCGGCAACCGCCCCTGAATGTCCGGCGAGCATGTGTCCGCCATAGGCGAAGCTGCGCCAGCCAAGGCCATATCGAGCATCCGACAGCGCCCGGGCCAGATCACCGCCATACAGCCGGGAGGTTGCAACGCGGGGCTTATGCGCGATTTGCAGCACCGACGGCGGCAAGACGTCAGGACGCTCCCCCATCATCGCCTGCATCCATTTGGCGAAATCGACGATGTTGCTGTCGACGCCGGCGGCCGCCGGAACGCGCCAATAAGCCTCCTTCACCTCATGCACATCGCGATGGTGATGCGGTCGCGCCCAGTCTTTCGCGCCGGTCAGCGCCGCCCGCCCATATCCTGCACTGCGCATCCCCAGCGGACGAAAGAAACGGTCGACGACCGCCTCGGCAAAGGGCCGGTCTGCGGCCTGACCCAATATCTCGCTGGCCGTATCGAAAGCGACATTCTGGTACGTGTGGCAGGTGCCGGGCACGCATTGCAGCGGGGCGGCGGCGAGGTCGGTACGGATTCGGGACGGATTCTGGCCCGATTCGAGCCGTTCGTCATAGGCATTTTTGGTAAGCCCGGTTTGCTGGGACAGGAGCTGGCCGAATGTCAGCCGCGATTCGGCCCCGCCCGGCAGGCGCAAACTGGTGCGCCAGCTCGCGACCGGCCTATCCAGATCGACGACGCCATCCTGCGCCAGCGCAGCGGCCAGCGCACCGGTCGCCGTCTTCGAAACCGATGCCCAGCGGAACACCGTCTGCGCGGTAACCGGGGCACCGGTCGAGCGGTCGGCAAAGCCATAGCTACGCACAAAGCTGAGCCTGCCATCTTCAACCACTGCCACCGCCAGCCCGGCGATTTCCGGTCGCAGCGACAGTTCGGCCAGTTGCTGTTCAAGCGCGGGATAATCGATCCGGCCGTGCCATTCGTCGGGCGTATCGGGCAGATCCTCGGCAACCAGCCGCGAAATGATCGGGGCTTCGGCCAGCGGCCTGCCCGCCCCGATAAATTGCGAACCGAGCCAGCCCGCCAGCCCGAGAAGGACGACGACAGCCAATATAATCAGAATCCGCCGCATCAGTGCGTTCAGACCGCAACCTCGAAGTGCGCCGTTGTTTTCGCCGCAAGCTCGTCCACGCTGATGCCGGGGGCAAGCTCGATGAGACGGAATGGCGAGCCATGATCGGGCCGCTGGAATACGGCAAGGTCGGTGATCACCATGTCGACCACGTTCCTGCCGGTCAGCGGCAGGGTGCAGGCCGGAATGAATTTGGGGCTGCCATCCTTTGCGACATGCTCCATCACCACGATGATCTTCTTGACGCCGGCGACCAGATCCATCGCCCCGCCCATACCCTTGATCATCTTGCCGGGAACCATCCAGTTGGCGATGTCGCCATTTTCGGCGACTTCCATCGCGCCCAATACGGTCAGGTCGATATGCCCGCCGCGGATCATCGCAAAGCTTTGCGCGCTGTCGAAATAGGCACTTTGCGGAAGCTCGCTGATCGTCTGCTTGCCCGCATTGATCAGATCGGGGTCGACTTCATCGTCATAGGGAAAGGGGCCGATGCCGAGCATGCCGTTTTCGGACTGCAGCGTTACATCCATGCCATCCGGAATATGGTTCGCCACCAGCGTCGGGATACCGATGCCGAGGTTGACGTAAAAGCCGTCCTGCAACTCCTTTGCAGCGCGCGCAGCCATCTGGTCGCGGGTCCATCCTTTGGTCAGGCCATCATGCGTTGTCATGGGGTGTTTTCCACTTCTGGTGCTTGGGGAGAGGGATTAGCAGTAACCACTGCCAAGGGATAGGGGAGCAGGAACCAGCCCCTGTCGATCCAGGCGTCGAGCCGGATGGCATAATCCGGATCGCGCAAATAGCCGAACAGTTCGTCGAAATCGCTTTTGCTGTCACCCGCTATGGCAAGGACGCAATGGGTTGCGGCCAGGTTCCAGCGATGCTCCTGCTTGCGCAGGCCGGGATAGGCGAAAAGTTCGATATCGCCGTCACGAAGCGCGGGCACAGCACCTGCGCGAAGCGTAGCGAGGTCGGCATCAAGGAGATTGGCGGGGCGATCGCTGAGCCATGCAATCGCGATACCATTGGCCCGCAACAGATCGAGCAATTCGCCAAAGCCGGTCGCCTCACCGTCGCTCAGGACGACGCCGGGGGCTTCATCCATGTCGATCAGAATTGCGAATGGCCGGGTGCTGCAATCGACCGCCCTTGGCTCGATCAGCGAAACCTGTTCGACCAGCACCGCCGAACGGACCTCAGTTCCGGCTTGCCGCCGTTGCGCCTGGGCCAGGGCATAGCGCGCCATCGGCAGATATGGATGATTGATGCCCGCCGCCGCCAGAAGCGCCAATGCGGAATCGGGGCTGACTTCGGCTTCGCTCGCTATATCGGCCGGTTCCGTCGAAACGACCGCAGCCCGCTCCGTTTCGGGCAATGCCGCGACCTGTAGTTCGGCCGCCTGTGTCCGCATCCGCGCCGCGCCAACCTGCGTCTTGCCGATCGCGCCTGCGGCCGCCACGGGCAGAATCGCTGCCGCGCAGCCCTGCAGCAGCACGGTACAGCCTGTCAGCATGGTCAGCGCGCCGAAGCGCATCAGGCGGCCTCACGCTCCCTTATGGTGCGGAACTCGATTTTCTTGTCATAGGGCGCACCGACAATCATCCGTTGCACATATACGCCGGGCAGGTGGATCGCGTCGGCATCGAGCGCGCCCACCGGCACCACTTCCTCGACCTCGACAACGCACACCTTGCCGCAGGTCGCAGCGGGCACATTGAAATTGCGCGCGGTCTTGCGAAAGATCACATTGCCGCTTTCGTCCGCTTTCCACGCCTTCACCAGGCTGAGGTCGGCGAAGATGCCACGTTCGAGGACATATTCCTGACCGTCGAAAATCTTCACTTCCTTGCCCTCGGCCACCTGCGTGCCGACGCCGGTTTTGGTGTAGAAACCAGGAATGCCCGCACCACCGGCGCGCATCCGTTCGGCAAGCGTGCCCTGCGGGCAGAATTCGACCTCCAGCTCGCCCGACAGATATTGCCGTTCAAACTCCTTGTTTTCGCCCACATAAGAGGAAATCATTTTCCGCACCTGTTTGGTCCGCAACAGCTTGCCGATGCCTTCATTATCGATCCCGGCATTGTTCGAGGCGAAAGTCAGCCCGGTCACGCCGCTGTCGCGCACCGCGTCGAGCAGCCGTTCGGGAATTCCGCACAGGCCAAAGCCGCCGCAGGCGATAAGCAAATCGTTACGCAGCAGGCCATCGAGCGCGGCCTTTGCATCGGGATAGAGTTTTTTCATGGGATTCCGACCTTACGGCTGGTGTTGGGAGAGACCCAGCCACCTAACCGTTCGGCCTGCTTTCTGCAAGGGCCAGACGGCCTGAAACCCTAACGTAGCGACAGCCCCACCGCCGCCTCCAGATCGGCCAGCGCCTGTTCGCCGCCGGTCACCTTGATCGCATGCATGCCCAGTTGCGCGGCGGGTTTGCAGTTGATGCCCAGATCGTCGAGATAGATGCAGGCGGCAGCCTCTACCTGCAATGCCTCGCACATCATCTGATAGATGCGCGGATCGGGTTTGCGTACCCCGGCCTTTGAACTTTCGATGACATGGTCGAACCGTGCCATGATCGCTTCCACCTGCAACGCCTTGTCTTCGCTGCGCGCCATTGCGGCACCCCGGCCTGCCTTCACATTATTGGTGATGCAGCCAAGGCCGAAGCCTGCTGCCTTCAGCCGGTCGAGCGCGGTCACCATATAGGGCCGCACATCACCGGCAAGGCAGGCAATCACCGCCGCACCTTCGAGCGCATGGCCCAGCGCCGCAGCCTCCGTCGCGAACAGCGCATCAAAACCATCGGCGTCGATCTCTGCCCGTTCGAACTTTGCCCAGGCATTATCGTCCGGATCGGTCGAATTGACGGTACGGACAAAATCGCGCGGCAGTCCGCGCTCGGCCTCAAGCCGGTTGAACGCTTCAAAGGGCGACGAGGTGATCACGCCGCCGAAATCGAAAATAACATGGCTGTGCTTCATGGTGTGACGATAATTCCTGTTTTCGGATCGGCCGCGCCGCCCAGTACTTCGTGATAGGCGGCAAGCGCACCCTCGCTGCCGCCTCGCTTGTCGATCGTGGCAATCGCGGGCGCAACCTCCATGAAACCCAGCCAGGCGGCGGCGATACGCTCACCAAAACCGCGAGCGCCCCAGTCGGCGATGCGCTTCTGGCTGCGGCCGGGCGCGAAAAAGCCCTCGCGCACGGG
>JADLBY010000087.1 GCA_020847445.1 Sphingomonadaceae bacterium
AGGTAACAGCGCATCGAGTTCGTCGGCTTCGAGCATCGGAAAGCTCAGCACATTGGTCGGCTTGTCCTTGCCGCGCCATTGCCGGTTGAGTTCGTGCACCTCGGCATCGTCCGCCAGACGAATGCTGATCGAAAGCGCGAAGGGGGCATCGGCCAGATCGCCATGCGCGGAAACCGAAAAGGCTGCCTTCACCGCGTCTGCGGCGATCCTTTCCCAATCGGTCTGGCCATCCCAATCGCGCGTCCGGTCGATTTCGACCTCAAGCATCCGGCCCCTCATAGGCATCGACGATCCGCCCGACCAGCGGGTGGCGCACGACGTCGCTGCTGCTGAAGCGGATGGTGGTGATGCCCTCCACCCCTTCGAGCCGCTGCACGGCATCGTTCAGGCCCGAATAGGTTGCACCGCCGGGGATATCGACCTGGTTGGGGTCGCCGCAGATCACCATCCGGCTATCCATGCCGAAGCGCGTAAGGAACATCTTCATCTGCGCAGGCGTGGTGTTCTGCGCCTCGTCGAGAATGATGAAGGCGTTGGAAAGCGTGCGCCCGCGCATGAAGGCGAGGGGGGCAATCTCGATTTCCCCGCTCGCGATCCGCCGCTCGACCTGCTCGACCGGCAGCGTATCGTGCAGCGCGTCGTAGATCGGGCGCAGATAGGGGTCGACCTTTTCCTTCATGTCGCCGGGCAGAAAGCCCAGCCGCTCGCCTGCCTCGACAGCGGGGCGCGAGAGGATCAGCCGGTCGACCGCGCCGGTGATCAGCATGGCAACCGCCTGCGCGACCGCCAGATAAGTCTTGCCGGTGCCCGCCGGGCCCAGTGCAAAGATGATCTCGTCGCGCGCCAGCGCCTGCATATAGGGCACCTGCGTCGCCGATCGCGGCACCAGCGTTTTCTTGCGGGTGCGGATCATCACCTCGGGCGCGCCGCCATCGTCCTTGCGCAGGATGCCGTCGAGTGTCGGTTCGGCACTCATCGAAATGATCGCTTGTACGGCTTCAGGATCGATCTCCTCGCTGCGCATCACGCGGCTGTAAATATCGTTCAGAACATCGCGGGCACGCGCGATGGCCCCGGCTTCGCCCTCTATCTGCACCCGGTTGCCGCGCGCCGAGATATAGACACCAAGCCGGTTTTCTATCGCCACCAGATTGCGGTCAAATTCGCCAAATACAGTGTTGATCAGGTGCGGGCGGTCGAAGGTGATTTCGAGCCGCGACATGTCGCCGGCTTGCGCTTGGGCTTTTTTCGCCATTCAGGCTGCGACCTGCATCAAAAGTTCTCCCTTGAGACTCAGCGGACCTGCTTCGACAATATCTACATCGACAATATCGCCGATGGAAAGCCCTTCGCCCAAGATATGCACAGATTGTAGCCAGGGCGAACGACCGATCAGCTGTCCGTCGAACCGGCCCTGTTTTTCGAGCAGCACGCTGGTGCGCTTTCCGACCGTCGCCTGATTGAAGGCGAGTTGCTGCGCGTTGATCTGTGCCTGCAACCGTTGCAGCCGCTCATCGGCGACTTCGGGCGCGATCTGGCCGTCCATCGTTGCAGCAGGGGTGCCGGGGCGCGGGCTGTATTTGAAGCTGAACGACTGGGCAAAAGCCGCTTCGCGCAGGATGCTCAGCGTGTCTTCGAATTCGGCATCGGTTTCGCCGGGGAAGCCGACGATGAAATCCCCCGACAACGCGATGTCGGGGCGGGCGGCGCGCACCTTTTCGATGATCCGCAAATAACTGTCGCGGCTGTGGCTGCGGTTCATCGCTTTCAGGATGCGGTCATTGCCCGCCTGCACCGGCAGGTGCAGATAGGGCATCAGCTTTTCCACCTCGGCATGCGCGGCGATCAGGCCGTCGGTCATGTCATTGGGGTGGCTGGTCGTATAGCGGATGCGCCGCAGCCCGTCGATCCGGTCGAGCGCGCGGATGAGCGTGCCCAGATCCTGCCCATCGGCTTCCCAGGCGTTCACATTCTGGCCGAGCAAGGTGATTTCCCTGGCCCCCGCATCGACCAGCGCCCTGGCCTCGTCGACCAGATCGGCGAACGGCCGGCTGATCTCGGCCCCGCGCGTATAAGGCACCACGCAATAGGTGCAGAATTTGTCGCAGCCTTCCTGCACGGTCAGAAAGGCGGTCGGGCCGGTCTTGCGCCGCCTGGGCAGCGTATCGAACTTGTCGAGGCCGGGCAGGTCGAGGTCGACCGAGCTTTCCCCGCGGGTAACCGCGTCAACCATGTCGGGCAGTTTATGATAGGCCTGCGGGCCGACGACGATATCGACTTCGGACGCCCGGCGGCTGATCTCTCCGCCTTCGGCCTGCGCGACGCAGCCCGCGACCGCGATCAGCGGGCTGCTGCCATCCTTGCGCCGCAGGCGGCCGATTTCGGAATAGACCTTTTCAGCGGCTTTTTCGCGGATGTGACAGGTGTTGAGGATGACAAGGTCGGCATCCGCCTTGTCCGACGCCTCCATGCCGCGCGCGGCAAACATTTCCGCCATCCGTTCGCCATCATAGACGTTCATCTGGCAGCCGTAATTCTTGATATGAAAACTTTTGGGCGACTCGGTGCTCATGGTGCGGCGCTATACATCGCGGGAATAGCGGTCACCAGCCTGCATTGCCTCGGCAATCCGGTGGCGCACCTCGGCAGAGATTGCCTTGCGATCCGGGAAATGCGCCGGGTCGAACGGTTCAAGGAAATGGAGCGTCGCGGTGGCGGGCTTCACATAGGTCATGACCCGCCAGAAATTCTCGATTATGCCTTCCTCACCCACCCAGGACAGGCGCCGGGTATGCTCGCCATAGGACAGGAATACCGGTTGCACCATCATCCCCCGCGGCGGCGGGACGAGGGCTGCGAACAGCGAAGGCTTGAACGGCAACAGCCCGGATCCGTCATGCGTCGTGCCTTCGGGGAAGATGGTCACCGGCTGCTCCCCGCTCATCGCCTCGCGCAGGTCGTCGACCTGATCGCCGACGCTCAACCGGTTTTCGCGGCTGACGAAAATGGTGTTGTTGATGGTGCACAGCCAGCCGATCAGCGGCCATTTTTCGATCCCGTCATTGGCCACGAAAGTGCAGCCGGTGACCCCGGAGATGACCGGTATGTCGATCCAGCTATGATGGTTGGCGGCGTAGAATACGCCTTTGCGGATGCGTCGGCCGGTTGTGGCGGTCGCGATGCCTGCCGTCCAGCTTATCGACAGCAGGAACAGCCTTGGCCAGGGCGAAGGCTGGCGAAACAATCGCCAGATATTGTGCAGGAGCAGACCGACAAGCAACGATGCCAGCATTAACAGCAGGCGGGCCGCGAACACCACCTGGCCGACAATCAGGCCAAGCAGGTTTCGCTGTTTAATCGTCGCGGCTGAGTGCAACGCCGTAAAGCTCCATGCGGTGGTCGACCAGCCGATAGCCCAGCTTCTCCGCGATCACCTTTTGCAATGCCTCCAGCTCGGGGTCGACAAACTCGATCACCTTGCCGGTTTCGACGTCGATCAGATGGTCGTGATGCGCCTCCGGTGAAGCCTCATATCGGGCACGGCCATCGCCAAAATCATGGCGATCAAGAATGCCCGCCTCTTCGAACAGGCGAACGGTGCGATAGACGGTGGCAATCGAAATCTTCGGATCGATCGCCGATGCGCGCCTGTACAGTTCCTCAACATCCGGATGATCGTCGGCATCGGAAATGACCCGTGCAATCACGCGCCGCTGGTCGGTGATTCTGAGGCCGCGTTCGGCGCACAGCGCTTCAAGGTCAATCCGGGTTTCCATGAAATGGTATTTAGTCTCGTGCTGGGATTCGTCAACGAAAAGGGCCAGCCCACACCCGGCTGGCCCCTTCAGAAGTTCCGGTTTCAAAAAGTGACTATTTCACTTTCTTCTTCCGGCCCGATCCGGGTGCACGACCTAGGCCGATCGCCTTGGCAAGATCGCGGCGCTGTTCCGCATATGCCGGTGCAACCATCGGATAATCGGCGGCCAACCCCCATTTTGCGCGATAATCGTCAGGGGTCATGCCATAATGCGTCATCAGGTGGCGCTTCAGCATTTTCAGCTTTTTGCCATCTTCGAGGCAGATAATATAGTCACGCTTCACCGAGGCGCGCACCGGAACCGCAGGCTCCGGCGTGGTCTGCGGCGCGGAACCCGCCGATGCCAGCCCCGCAAGCGCGCCATGGATATTGGAAATCAGTGTCGGCAAATCCGAAACCGCCACCGTATTGTTGCTTACATGCGCAGCGACAATGTCTGCGGTAAGCGTAATCAACATTTCACTGGTATCATTGCCATCTTCAGCCATTGCTATTCTCCCTTACCCGGTATTTTATATTGACAGCAGGGTAATTAGAGCAGTTTGCAATAGGTTATTCAACAAATATCAGGGCCAATATCGACTGTAAGAGAATGATTTTGGCACAAGTCGCGCCCTATATCAAAAGTTCAATGCCATTGTAGCGGCATCGAATCTGTCGCCATTCAGACCTTTATAATATCCTTTTCGAATACCGCAGATTTCGAATCCATATTGCCGGTAAAATTGCTGCGCCGGATTGTTCGATCGGACTTCCAGGAAAATGCGGCTGCGGTTGGATAACTTCGCACGCCGGATGATATGGGCCAGCAGCGCGCTTGCAACCCCCATGCGCTGGAACGGTCGATCGACGCCGATCATCAACAGTTCTTCCTCGTCAAAGATCCAGCGGGTCAGCGCAAAGCCGACCGTGCCGGTGCCGGATTGCGCGGCGATCAGGCTTGTTCCCGGCGTCGCCAGCAGCGACAGGCATTGCGCGGCGGACCAGGCTTCGCCGAACGCCGGATCGAACGCGCTTTCCATGATCGGCATGATAGCGGCAACATCCCGGGCGTCGCCTTCGACGATATGCAGGTCGGTCATGGGCTGCCCGGCAATTTGGCGTCGGGGCCGCGCACATAGGCCGCGGATGCGGGCAGCGGCGCGCTGTGGGCAATCAGCGGCCAGCCACGCGCATCGGCGACCGCATCGATCGCCTCGCCCTGGCCCTTCAGCGCCACCAGCGCCGACGCGGCATCGCCCGCAATATGGCTGGCATCGGACAGCGCCGCAGCCATTTCGGGCGGCAGCGACCGGGCGGCGGCGCGCGCGACCCCCGATGCATCGAACGGCTGGAAGAAAAATTCGCCATGCCCCCCATGGATGGCGACGTCGACAGGTGCCGCAACAGCAAGGCCGGACTGCACCATCGCGGCCAGCAGCGACAGGCTGCCATAGCCTTCGCAATCGACATTCCAGGCCAGCGCCAGCGCCCTTGCGGCCGAAATGCCGACGCGGATTCCGGTGAAACTGCCCGGCCCGACATCGACCGAAATGATGTCGGCCAGCCCCCGGCCCGGCAGTTCGGAAATCATCGGCACCAGCCGTTCGGCATGGCCGCGGCCAATAACCTCATGCTGGGCGGCGATGCATTCCCGGCCGTCGAACAGCGCGACCGAGCAGGCGCGCGTAGCAGTATCTATGACCAACCGTCGCATGGCAGCGCGGTTAGCGTATCAGACGATGCTGTTAAAGCGGTCAAATGCAGGGCGCGGGCTGCGATCAAAGATTGTCGCCGGATCGCCATAGCCGATGGTCGAGATGAAATTCGACCGCACCGGGGTTCCGCCAAAGAAGGCGGCATCGACGGCATCATTATCGAAGCCCGACATCGGCCCGGTGTCGAGGCCCAGCGCGCGCGCCGCGAGGATGAAATAGCCGCCCTGCAGGCTGGAGTTGCGGAATGCGGTCTTTTCGATCAGCGCGTCGTTGCCGACGAACCAGCTGCGCGCATCGGTGTGCGGGAACAGTTCCGGCAGCTTTTCGTAGAATTCCATATCCATGCCGATGATCGCGGTGGCGGGGGCCTGCAGGATTTTTTCGCCATTGGCGGGCATCGCCAGCGCCGCCAGTTTCTGCTTCGATTCCGCGCTGACGCACCAGACGATGCGCGCGGGCAGGCAGTTGGCCGATGTCGGGCCAAACTTCATCAACTCCCATACTGCTTCCAGCTGATCGTTCGACACGCGTGTGTCGAGATAGCCATTATAGGTTCGGGCGACGCGGAAAAGCTGGTCGAGGGCGTCGTCGCCCAGCGGCGGGTTGGTCGGCATGAATATGTCCCCAAATGTCAGAAAATCAGGCCGCGCGGACTTCGGTCACTTCGGGCACATAATGTTTCAAAAGCTGTTCAATGCCGTTTTTGAGCGTCGCGCTCGACGATGGGCAACCCGAACAGGCGCCCTGCATCTGCAGGAAAACCACGCCGCGCTGGAAACCGCGATAGACGATATCGCCCCCGTCATTGGCAACGGCGGGGCGGACACGGGTTTCGATCAGTTCCTTGATCTGGTCGACAATCTCGGCATCGGCAGGGTCGTCGAGCGGATATTCGTCGTCGGGCGCGGGAACCGAGAATCCGGCCGTGGGGGCGTGGAACAGCGGCATATCCGCGCTGAAATGATCGAGCAGGATCGACAGCACATCCGGTTTCAGGTCGGCCCAGTTGACGCCGGGTGCGGCGGTGACCGAAATGAAATCGCGCCCGAAAAATACGCCGATCACATCGCCCAGCCCGAACAGCGCTTCGGCCAGCGGCGAGGCAGCGGCCTCATCCGGATCGGCAAAATCGCGCGTTCCTGCATCCATCACCGTCCGGCCGGGCAGGAATTTGATTGTCGCCGGGTTCGGCGTCAGTTCGGTCTCGATGATCATGCGCCTCATTTGGGGAGCGTGGGCAGGCGACACAAGCCCTTTTTCCCTGTTACGGCAAAAGAAAACCCCGCACCCTCATGCGCGTGCGGGGTCTTGACCGTCAGAAACCGTCTGGGTCAGCCGCCTGGCTGCTGGTCGCCGGTCCTGGTCTTCCACAGCGAAAACAATATGCCGCCCAGGATCAGGGCAAAGGTTACGCCAAGGCTGAGCACCGGCGGGAACTTGTCACCGCCGATCAGGAAATCGGAAATGAAGATTTTCGACCCGATGAACACCAGCACCAGCGCGAGCGCATATTTGAGATAGTGGAAACGGTGCACCATCGCCGCCAGCGCGAAATAGAGCGCACGCAATCCAAGGATCGCCATGATGTTCGAGGTGTAGACGATGAAGGTGTCGGTCGTGATCGCAAAGATGGCAGGAACCGAATCGACCGCGAACACCAGATCGGCAAGGTTGATGACGATCAGCGCCAGCAGCAGCGGCGTCATCGCCGTCACCATCTTGCCGGTTTTGCCGTCCGGGATCCTGACCAGAAACTTTTCGCCATGCAGTTCGGGCGTGACGCGGAAATGCCTGTTCATGAAGGTGACGACCGGATTTCTGGACACGTCCATTTCCTGATCGCCGCTGAACAGCATTTTCACGCCCGTCGCGATCAGGAAGGCCGCGAACAGATATAATGTCCAGTAAAATTCCTGCACCAGCGCCGCACCCGCCGCGATCATCAGCCCGCGCAGCACGATCACCGCGATGATACCCCATAGCAGTGCGCGATACTGATATTTGGGCGGGATGGCGAAATAGGTAAAGATCAGGCTGATCACAAAGACATTGTCGATCGACAAGGCCTTTTCGATGAAGAAGCCGGTATAATATTTCATGCCCAGATCAGGCCCCTTCGCGTACCAGACCCAGAGTCCGAACGCCAGGGCGATGCCGATGTAGAAGGCTGAAAGTTTAAGGCTCTCCCTGATGCCCATTTCCTTGTCTTCCTTGTGCAGGAAACCAAGATCAAAGGCGGTCAGGGCAACAACAATGCCAAGAAATGCCAGCCAGAACCAGACCGGCGTTCCCAAAAAGGAATCGAACAGGAAATCCATCTTGTGGGCCCCTAATGTGTCCAATCCGTCCCGAAGGACGGAGGTTGCGCCGCGTTTTGCGCTTTCGGATGAACAATCCGACATCACGCGTGCCGCCGCACGCGCCAGAGGGGCCCGGATCGAAGGCCGATTTAGGGACTGTCGGGCAAATTTCAACCGCCAATTTATCCGCAGCGCAGCGGCGGGAATATTCCGGCGGTTTCAGATACTGCCCCTAGATCGTGTAATCGGCGTTGGCCTCGCGATATTGCCGGTTTGCGGATATCACCTCGGCGCGCAGCAGAAGATTTTCCAGATCGTCCAGGTCGATATCAAAGGTTTCGCCGCTTTCGCTGATCGCCTGATCAATGTCTTCGCGCAGCAGGCCGGACAGGATCGGCACCTCGGTTACCGGCGCTGGCCGGTGCGGATAGCTATGGTGCGAAAAACGATGATATAGCCAGCCCACCGCCAGCAATGCAGCGCTGTTCAGGGCGACCAGCGTCAGCGGATAGACAAATCCCGCCTGCTGGATGGCCTCGCCGCCCAATATGGCGGTAATCGCCACGGCCCCCCCGGGCGGATGCAGACAGCGCATGACCGACATCGCCATGATGGCCAGCCCGACCGCCAGGCCGCCCGCGATCGCCGGATTGTGCACCGCATGTGCGACGGCCACCGCAACCGTTCCGGAAACCACATTGCCGCCAAACACCGCCCAGGGCTGGGCCAGCGGACTGGCTGGAACCGCGAAGACCAGCACCGCAGACGCGCCGATCGGGGCAATCAGGAACGGAAAATCAGGCCAGGCATGTTGCAGCAGCATGCCGGCGAACGCGGTCAGGCAGACGCCGAAAACCGCCCCCGCGGCGGCACCGCTACGGTCCCGCAGGCTTGCCCCTGCGAGCAACGGCACGAAAATCCGCAGCCGGCTCATCCGCGCTTCATTTTCTCCAGCATCTCGCCCATTTTCTGATGGACAAGGTTGATCGCCTTCAACGGGCGCACCATCACCTTGAAATGGGTGATCTGGCCATCATCGTTGCAGGTGATCATGTCGACGCCGTTGATCGCGATCCCGTCCAGTTCCAGCCTGAATTCCAGAACGCAGCTGTTTTCGGCATACCATTCGCCCACATATTCAAAGCTGTCATTGCCCAGCACATTGCCCGCGCTGGTCAGATAGGCGGTAGTCATCGCCTTGCCGCGCTGCGGCGTGTGCACGACCGGGCTTTCGAATACCGCATCATCATGCAGCATCGCGCCGACAGCGGCGGGGTCCGATGAAAGGGCGACTTCGTGCCATTTTGCGGCGAGGGTTTTTCCATCCATGTTCAATATCCCAGATCGAGGTTGACGAGCGGTTCGAGCCGTTCGCCCTTGTGGTAGCGGTGCAGGTTTTCAAGGAAGCGTTCGGCGGAGCGCACAAACATCCTGTCCTGCGCGCGACCCGACAGGTGCATGCTGATATGGGCATTGTCGAGGCTCCAGAGCGGATGCCCGGCGGGCAGCGGTTCGGGCGTGGTCACATCGAGGAACGCGCCGCCGATCTGCCGGTCCTTCAATGCCTGCACCAGCGCATCCTGATCGACCACCGATCCACGCGCGATATTGACCAGCACCGCGCTCTCTTTCATCTCGGCCAGCTCGTCGGCGCCGATCATTTCGTCGGTTTCGGGCGTCGCGGGAACGGCAAGGATCACCCAGTCAAATTCGCCCAGCCGCGCCTGCCAGGCATCGGGGGCAAGGCTGAACGGCCCCGGCGTGCGGCGGACGATGGTCACATCGACGTTGAACGCCTTCAGCCGCTCCTCGATCAGCTTGCCGATCGCGCCATAGCCGAGCAGCAATGCCTTAGAACCGTAAAGCTCCACCTTGCCGGGCGAGTCCATCAACCACTCATGCCGTTCCTGCGCGCGCACCACTTCGCGATAGCCCTTCGCGATTGTGAGCATCCCCATCACCACATATTCGGCAATGGTGATCGCGTTGATGCCCGCGCCATTGGTGACGCTGGTGCCGCGTTTCTTCAACTCGGCGAGCGGCATGCCGTCGACGCCCGCATAGATGCTGTTGAGCCATTTCAATTTGGTCGCAGCGGTGATGATCGCCGCCATGTCGGCCTTGTCATACATGTCGAACCAGCCAATCTCGGCCAATGGCGCGAGTTCGAGCGCTTCCTCCTTGGTCACATACCAATGCGCTTCGACCCAATCGGGCAGGCGCGGCTCCACCATCGCGCGGATCAGGCTGGAGGCTACGAATTTAGTTTTGGTCATCTCAACAATTTTCCTCCCCAATGACTTGCATTGGGGAGGTGGCAGTTGCGCCAGCAACTGACGGAGGGGCCTTCCCAAAGCATGTGAGTCTGTGCCTGACGGTTGCGACAATCACATTTGTCACTTCGACTGCATCATTCAAAACGTCAACCGCCGGAATGCGAAGTGTGTCGATCCGGTGCCCGGCAAGCCATGCGTCTCGTCGGGCATCCCGTTGCGGGTTGACGCCAGTGGCATGCGCATAGCCATCGATCTCGATCGCCAGATTTGCCCGGGCGCAGAAAAAATCGAGAATATAGGGGCCTGCAGGATGCTGATTGCGGAATTTATATCCATCCGGTGACTGGCGCAGCAATTGCCATAGCATCGACTCCGGCCTGGTCAGTTCGCGGCGGAACCGCTTGGCGCGCTTGATTGAGGTCGATGGCTTGGCGGGACGCACCGGTTTCCCCTCCGTCAGGCCTGCGGCCTGCCACCTCCCCATCGCAAGTCGATGGGGAGGAGAGTGGCACCAAAGGTCCGGCTTACGTCCTCCCTATCGACTTGCGACGGGGAGGTGACGCATGATGCTTTAGCATCGGGTGACGGAGGGGACTTCTGAATTTTCGGTTCAAACATCCAGCCTCCAGTCCCAGCCCAGCGGATCGCCGTCCATCACCTCGACGCCCTTGGCGATCAGATCGTCGCGGATGCGGTCCGAGGTGGCGAAGTCGCGCTCCTTGCGCGCGGCGTTGCGCTCGCGAAGCTTGCTTTCGATCATGGCTTCGCTGAGTGTCGCTCGTGCCGGGCGAAGGCGCAAATCTTCGCGCGCCAGCGTGGCCACGCCCAGACCCAGCACCGCATCCATCGCTTCGACCAGCTCGGCTGAAAGCGGGGCAACACCCTGCAACGCCTCCTCAAACGGCACCAGAGCGCGCGGCGTGTTGAGGTCGTCGGAGATCGCTGAGTCAAATCGCTGCCATATGGCGGATTGGCGCAGTTCGTCCTCGCTTGCGGACTGATGCGCTGGCAGACGCCCGGCCGCCAGGACCATCTTCTTCAACCGCGTCAACGCCGCCTGCAACCCCTCCCAGCTAAACTCCAGCTCGCTCCTGTAATGCGCCTGCAGGCACATCAGGCGGAAGGCGAGGGGGTGATAGCCTTTGTCGACCAGCAGTTGCAGCCGCAGGAATTCGCCCGACGATTTTGACATCTTGCCGCTGCGTTCGATCAGGAAATTATTGTGCATCCAGATGCGCGCGCCGGTATCTGCGCAGCCTTCATGCGCCTGATTTTGCGCGATCTCGTTGGGGTGGTGGATCTCGCGATGATCGATGCCGCCGGTGTGGATATCGAACGGCATGCCGAGCAGCGCCTTTGACATAACCGAACATTCGAGGTGCCAGCCGGGCGCGCCGCGGCCCCAGGGGCTGTCCCACTCCATCTGCCGGGTTTCACCCTCGGGCGTCTTGCGCCAGATGGCGAAATCCGCATTGTTGCGCTTGCCCGCCACCTCGTCGATGCGACCCTCGCCATCGTCGGTCACGGCGCGCGCCAGACGGCCATATTCGGGCACGGTCGAGACGTCGAAATAGAGGCCGCTGTCGAGTTCATAGCAATGCTTGTCGGCAATTTCCCTGCCCCATGCGATCATCGCCTCGACATATTCGGTCGCCTTGGGGTGCGCCGGTTTGCGGATGTTAAGGCGCGCCAGATCGGCTTCGAAATCGGCCTGGTAAAAGGCGGCGATATCCCAGGCGCTCTTGCCCTGCGACGCCGCCATTTTTTCCATCTTGTCCTCACCCTCATCGGCGTCGGACGTCAGATGGCCGACATCGGTGATGTTGATGACATGGGTCAGTTTGTAGCCCTTGTAAGTCAGCGCCCTGCCCAGCGTGTCGGCGAAAATATAGGCGCGCATATTGCCGATATGCTGGTAGTTATAGACCGTCGGTCCGCAGCTATAGACACGCGCCTCGGGTGGGTCGTTGGGGTCACCTTCGGTTCCGGGGTGGACGGGCTGGAAGGTTTCGATCTGGCGGGTCAGGCTGTTGAAGAGTTTCAGGTCGGTCATATACAAGGCCGATGGCTTACACCCGTTGCAAGGTCAAGAACCACGTCGCCCCTGCGCAGGCAGGGGCCTATCGCGCCTCGCCGTTTTAACGGACGTGCGTAACGGGCCCCAGCCTGCGCTGGGGCGGCGTATCCGTGTCAAAACCCTTCCCAGCTTATCGCTTCGTCCAGCGCCGCCCTCGGCACCGGAAAATTGTTCACCGCGGTATCGGGGTCGCGATAGCCGATGGCCATGCCGCAGAAAAAGATATGGTCATCGGGGATGGCAAAGCACTGGCGGATTTGCGGGGTATAGATCGCCCATGCCTCTTGCGCGCAGCTGTCGAGCCCTTCCTCGCGCAGCAGCAGCATCACCGTCTGCAGCCACATGCCGATATCCGACCATTGCGGCGGCCCCATATAGCGCGGGGTGTGGATCAGCATCAGCACCGGCGCGTCGAAGGCGCGGAAATTGCGCGCGAACCACATCAGCCGCGCCGTCCGGTTGTCACGCGGAATGTCGAGCGCGGCGTACATCGCTTCGCCCACGCCAAAGCGGCGGTCGCTATATTGGCCATCGAGTTCGGGCGGGTAGATATGATATTCGGGCTTGTGCGCGGCGGCCCCCTGCGGAACGACTTCGGCAACGGCAGCGAACAGCTTCTGCAATGGCGCGCCGGTTGCGACGATCGCATTCCATGGCTGCGTATTACCACCCGAAGGCGCGTTCTGCGCCTTTTCGAGGATGCGAGCGAGCACGGCCCGATCGACCGGCTTGTCCAGATATTCGCGCACCGACCGGCGGCTGGCAACGGCTTCGCTGACTTGCATGGCTTGCTCCCTGAGGATTTAATCGTTTGATTAAATCAATGTCAGGTCGGCGTGGAATTGCAAGGCCTATTCCTCGTCGAACAAGCCCGCCAGTTGCTCGATCATCGTGCCGCCCAGTTGCTCGGCATCCATGATGGTGACCGCGCGGCGGTAATAGCGGGTGACGTCGTGGCCGATGCCGATCGCGACCAGCTGCACCGGGCTGCGGCTTTCGATCATCTCGATCACGCGGCGCAGATGCTGTTCGAGATATCCGCCATGGTTGACCGACAGCGTCGAATCGTCGACCGGTGCGCCGTCCGAAATCACCATCAGGATGCGGCGGTCCTCGGGGCGGGCAATCAGCCGATTGTGCGCCCAGAGCAATGCCTCGCCGTCGATATTTTCCTTCAGCAGCCCTTCGCGCATCATCAGCCCCAGGTTGCGGCGCGCGTGCCGCCAGGGTTCGTCGGCCTTTTTGTAGACGATGTGGCGCAGGTCGTTGAGGCGGCCGGGCATCGCCGGGCGTCCGGCGGCAAGCCAGTCCTCGCGCGCTTGCCCGCCCTTCCACGCGCGGGTGGTGAAACCCAGTATCTCGGTCTTCACCCCGCAGCGTTCGAGCGTGCGTGCCATGATGTCGGCGCTGATCGCGGCGATGCTGATCGGGCGGCCGCGCATCGAACCCGAATTGTCGATCAGCAGCGTGACGACGGTATCGCGAAACTGGATGTCGCGTTCGACCTTGTAGCTCAGCGAACTGCCGGGCGAAACGACGATACGCGCCAGCCGCGCGGCATCGAGCAGCCCTTCCTCCTGATCGAAATCCCAGCTGCGGTTCTGCTGCGCCATCAGGCGGCGTTGCAGCCGGTTGGCAAGCCGCGTCACCGCGCCCTGCAACCCCGAGAGTTGCTGGTCCAGATAGGCGCGCAGACGGTTCAGCTCGTCCTCGTCGGCGAGGTCGGTCGCGCCGACCACTTCGTCATATTTGGTCGTCCAGCTCTTGTAATCGCTTTCGGGCAGATGGTCCCAGTTGCGGCGCTGCGGGTTGACCGGCTGCATGCCGTCTTCGCCCATATCGCCCTCGGCATCGTCCATCTCGTCCATGTCGGTCGAATCGTAGTCGGATTCGCTTTCCTCGCCTTCGCCTTCTTGCGGTTCGGCGCGCGCCTCGGCCTGTCCTGCCTCGCCCTGGCCTTCGTCGTCGCTCTCGCCGTCCTGTTCCTGCTCCTGATCGGATTCGTCGCCGCCCTCGTCGGCGTCATTGGGTTCGATCTCGCCCTCGGTCAGATCGAGATGTTCGAGCATCATCTGCGCGAGCGAGGCAAAGGCCGCCTGATCGTCCAGCGCGAGGCCGAGCGCGTCGAGATCGCTGCCCGCTTTGTCCTCGATCCATTCGCGCAGCAGATCGACGCCCGGCGCGGCGCTTTCGGGTACTGGCTGGCCGGTCAGCCTTTCGCGCACCATCAGCGCCAAAGCGGTAGAGATCGGCACTTCCTCCGCCGCCTGCGCGCGCGCAATCGGGTCGGTGCGCAACCGCATTTCCAGCGCATGGGTAAGGTTGCCCTTCACCCCCTGCATCGCGCGCGAACCCAGCGCCTCGATCCGCGCGGTTTCGATCGCGTCAAACGCCGCCCCGGCCATCGCCTCATGCGGGCGCAAGGCGGCATGGCGGGCGGCGTCATGATGCTTCAGCCGGAGGGCAAAACTGTCGGCAAAGCCGCGCGCTTCGGCGACCTGTTCGGGCGGCAGCGAGCGGCCGGGCATCGGCACGCGGAAATTCCTGCCCGCCTGGGTCGGCGCGTCGGCGGTAAAGGCCAGCTCGATCTCCGGATCATGCGCAATCGCGCGCGAGGTGCCGGTCAGCACCTGTTTGAACTGTTCGAGAGGGCTGTTGTCCGCCATGATCGATTCAGGGCCTTAACGGCAAATATGCGGGGCGCAATGGCTCAGTTGCAGTTGAATGCCAGCAGTTCGTTGGGCTGTTGCGGCAACAACTGGCGCACGGCGGCATTCATCGCGCCCACCTTTTCCAGCATGGCGGGGTCGGACGAGCAGCTTTTCACATCATACTGGTTCCGCGCCGCCCGTGCCTTCTGCATGGCTTCGGAGCCCAGCAGATGCCGCTCGATCCGATAGCTGCTGCGGGCCGGTTCAAAGCTGACAATCGAAACCTGCGCCTCGTTATTGGGGACGAAGGTGCGCACCCACCGCGCGCCATCGCTGGCATATTGGGTCTTGCCATTGACGCAGCCGCTGGCAGCCCATTCAAAGGGTACATCGGCGGTGTCGGACACGGTGATGCG
>JADLBY010000088.1 GCA_020847445.1 Sphingomonadaceae bacterium
CCCGCCCGCGCCCGACGCGCGATAGACGTCGATCTTCAGATCCTTGTCCTCGATCTGGACGTCGACCTCGGTCGGCTCGGGCAACACAGCAACCGTCGCCGCGCTGGTGTGGATGCGCCCGCCACTTTCGGTCACCGGCACGCGCTGCACGCGGTGGACACCGCTTTCGAATTTCAGCTTGGCAAAAACGCCCGCGCCCGAAACCGCGGCGACAATTTCCTTGAACCCGCCGATGTCAGACGCGCTCATCGAGATCGGTTCGACCTTCCAGCCCTGTGAAGCGGCATAGCGTTCGTACATGCGATAGAGATCGCCCGCGAACAGCGCCGCCTCGTCCCCGCCGGTGCCCGCACGGATTTCGAGCATCGCCGAACGCTGGTCGGCGACATCGCGGGGGAGGAGGAGGATGGCGAGATCATGCTCGGCGGTTTCGATCCGTTCACGCACCGCATCGATTTCCTCACCCGCCATCGCCTTCAGATCGGCATCGTCGCCTGCGAGCATTTCCTCCAGCCCCGCCAGTTCGCTGCGCAAACCGCGCAGGTCGGCGGCGGCCTTTGCCACCGGTTCGATCTCCGAATATTCCTTCGACGCCTGCACAAAGGCGTCGCCTTCGAGCGTACCCGACGCCATCCGCGCCTCCAGCTCGGCAAAACGCGCCTCGATCTGCGCGATGCGTTGGGGGGAGATTTGGGTCATGCGAGCGTTTTGAGAAACGCGACGAGGCGAGGATTCTCACCCTCGCTAGATAGGCCGTAATATCCGTTTTCGTTTACCCGGAGGATCGCCAACGGGTTGTGCCTGACGGCTTTGTCATAACGCTTCTTGGGCGAACCTGACGCAATCATATCGGCAGAGATTCCTGCCGAGCGAAGCTGCCTGAGCAACGAGATTGCTTGCCGCACTCCTGCGTCATTCTCGAGTACAATCATCGCGTCGAGTTGGAAGCCCGAAGGAACATCCACCAACATCGCCAACCGCT
Source organism: Sphingomonadaceae bacterium (assembly GCA_020847445.1). Lineage (GTDB taxonomy): Bacteria > Pseudomonadota > Alphaproteobacteria > Sphingomonadales > Sphingomonadaceae > Sphingorhabdus_B. The sequence goes on from JADLBY010000088.1 coordinate 983, forward strand.
CAATCCCCGCAGCCCAGCCCACCGCAGGCGTGGCAAGCCCGCCCAGATTTTCGATCAACCCGTCATAACGTCCGCCGCCGAGCACGGTGCCCTGCGCACCCAGCCGGTCGGTGGTGAATTCGAACGCGGTGTGGCGGTAATAATCGAGGCCGCGCACCAGTTTGGCATTGCGTGTCCAGGCGACGCCGGCGGCATCCAGTCCCGCTGTAACCGCGCCGAAAAAGTCCTGCGCCTCAGCCGAAAGAAACTCGTCGATTTTGGGCGCGGCATGGGCGACGCCGCGATCATCGGGATCCTTGCTGTCGAGGATGCGCAGCGGGTTCTTCTCCAGCCGCGACAGGCTGTCCTCGCTCAATACATCCTTATGATCGTTGAAATAGGCGATCAGCGCCGCGCGCCAGGCATCGCGGCTGGCGGCATCGCCCAGCGTATTCAGTTCCAGCGTCACGCCATCCTTGATGCCCAGTTCGTGCAGCAACTGGTCGGCCATCACCAGCAATTCGACATCCGCCGCCGGTTCGGCCGCGCCGATGATTTCGGCATCGATCTGGTGGAACTGGCGATAGCGCCCCTTTTGCGGGCGTTCATAGCGGAACAGCGGGCCGTGCGTCGTCACCTTCATCGGCGCGTGCTGTTGCCAGCCGTTCGTCAGATAGGCGCGCGCTATCCCTGCGGTAAATTCGGGGCGCAGCGTGATCGAATCGCCGCCGCGATCCTCGAACGTGTACATTTCCTTCGAAACCACGTCGGTCGCCTCACCCAGCGAGCGCGCGAACACCGCAGTCGGCTCGATCACCGGCAGTTGCAGCCCCTTGAAACCATAAAGCCGCCGCACGCGCTCAAAAGTCGCAACGACATGCGCGAACCGCTCCTCGGTTTCGCCAAACATATCCTGCGTGCCGCGCACCGGCTGGGGGGTCTGAATCTTTGCCATAATGCGCGGCTCCCTAGCGGGTTTTGTGGGGGTAAGGAATAGGGTCTCTCCCCTCCTCTTCAGGGGAGGGGCAGCGAGACTTGCGAGCGTAGCGAGTTAGTCGCAGCGGGGTGGGGCCTATCGGCCTCACGTGACGCGGACAGCCCCCACCCCAACCCCTCCCCTGAAGAGGAGGGGCTTAACACCCCTCCCGTTCACTCTTCCGTAAGCCGCAATATTCGACTAGGGGCCGCGCCAAACCAACAGGAAGGCCAACCCCCATGCGTATCGACCTTATCCCTGCCGGCGACAATCCGCCCGAAAGCCTCAACGTGCTGATCGAGGTTCCCATCGGCGGCGAGCCGGTGAAATATGAATTCGACAAGGCATCGGGCGCGCTGTTCGTCGACCGTTTCCTGCACACCCCGATGCGCTATCCGGCCAATTACGGTTTCGTTCCGCACACGCTGGGCGAGGATGGCGATCCGCTCGACGCGCTGGTCGTCGCGCGGTCGCCGATTGTCGCGGGCGCGGTGGTCAAATGCCGTCCGGTCGGCGTGCTGATGATGGAGGATGACAAGGGCGGCGACGAAAAGCTGCTCTGCGTTCCCGTCAACACCACCTTTCCCTATTATGCCGATGTTGTGACCTACAAGGATATGCCGCCGATCGTGCTGCAGCAGATCGAGCATTTCTTCACCCATTACAAAGACCTTGAGCCCGGCAAATGGGCCAAGCTCAACGGCTGGGGCGATGTCGACGATGCCCGGCGCATCATCATGGAATGCGTCGCGCGTGCGAAGGAACATGGCATATGAAACGGCTGATGCTGGTTCCCGCAATCGCGCTGGCGCTTGGCGCCTGCGCGACGCCCGAAACGCGCATCCGCACCGCATTGACCGACGCCGGGCTGTCGAAGCCGATGGCGTCGTGCATGGCCGACCGCATGGTTGACCGGCTGTCGCTGTTCCAGCTCAACAAGCTGAACGGGCTGAAAAAGCTGCAAGGCAAGAAGGCGAGCCAGATCACCATCGAGGAATTCGTCAAGCGCACCAAAGCGTTGCAGGATCCCGAGATATTGGGTGTGGTCAGTTCCTCGGGCGTGATCTGCGCGATCAAGGCCTAAGCCTGTTTCAGCTGTCGAGGCGTTGCGCGATTGATTCCCTCAGAAGGAATAAGAAAATAAGAAAGAAGGGCGGCAGCCCTTCCATTCTGAATTGCGTTGGACTGAGAGCGCGTCATCAATTGATGGCGCTACGCGCCTTGTTCCTTATTTCCTTTTTCCTTCTGAGGAAAATCATCCACAAGCCGCGCGTAAGTGCACTCGGTTGCCTCTATCGACCAATAGCTCTGCATGCCCATCTTGACGCTACGGCCGCCGCTTGACACTGATATGTTATGTTGTATCATTAACTCGCGACTATCGGCCCGGACTGGCTGATTCGTAATCGCTCCGGGCCGGTAGCCGTCAAACAGCTACAGGAGAGGAGCTGCAATGAGTTACGCAAGCGAGACAAAACGCACCAGCCCGGCCAGCATGGCGCTCGCCATCGGGGTGAATGGCAGCATCATTTTGGCGGTCGCGCTGTCGCCGGTGATCGTCGAACAGATCAAGCGTGATCCGTTCGAGGGGCGGAGCATCCCGGTCGAACCGCTGCCCCCCCAAGCAGGACAAGCAGAAGCAGGACAGCAACACCAGACCGCTCGACCCGGTTTATGTGCCGGAACCGGTGAACACCAACATCCCGAACGATCCGGTCGACATCCGCACCGGCAATGAGGAAACCGGCGACATTGTCATCGCGGATGGAACCGGCAGCGGCGAAACCCTGATCAAGGATCCCCCGCCCGAACCGCCTGCAATTTTCAGCGCGGCCACCCGCGATCCGCGCTTTGCCCGTGATTTCCAGCCGGATTATCCGTCAAACCTGTTGCAGCGCGAGATAGAGGGCAGCGCCACCGTCCGCGTGCTGATCGGCAGCGACGGGCGGGTGCACGAGGCGCAACTGGTGCGCGCCACCCATCCCGATTTCGGCAAGGCCACGGTGAAGCAGGCGCTGAAAGCCTGGCGCTTCCGCCCCGCGACGCGCGGCGATGTTGCGGTCGAGGACTGGCAGACGCTCAGCGTGCGCTTCACCATCGACTAAAGCCAAGCCCCTCCCCCAGGCGGAGGGGCACTCCCCACTGGAATTCCACCGCCGCAATCCCTACACAGGCCCCATGAGTTTCTTTCAGGATGCATCGCTCAAGGGCGGGGTCGCCGACCTGTTCGGCTATATGCGTGAACAGCGCGGCGGGCAGCTGTTGACCCTGTTGCTCGCCTGCGTGCCGACCGCGACGATCGTCGCAATGTTCTATTTCGACGCGATGGACAAGGCGACCCCGCCGCCGCCGACCGTCACCTATTTTGAAAGCTGGCCCGCCGACCGTTCGGTCGAGGAAAGCCTGGCCGCGATTCGCGAATATCAGAAGAAAAAGGACGCGATGCGCGCCCGTGAGCGCGACGCCTATAAGGCGCTGGGCAGCGTCGTCGGCATGGACGTCGAAAAACTCGATGCCGAGGCGCAAAAGGAAGAGGCTGCACGTCGCGCCAAATCCGAAGCCCAGATCGCCGCGCGCGTAGGGGCGGCAAAATAGCGCTCGCGGCCGAAGACCGGCGCTGGCTGGCCGCCGCGATCGCGCTTGCCGAACGCGGCAAGGGGCGGACCGGCAGCAATCCTTCGGTCGGCTGCATCATCGTCCGCGACGGCGTTGTTGTCGGGCGCGGCTGGACCCAGCCCGGCGGACGCCCGCATGCCGAGGCGGTGGCGCTCGCACAGGCCGGTGGCGCGGCGGCGGGCGCGACCGTCTATGTCAGCCTTGAGCCCTGCGCGCATCAAAGCACGCGCGGGCCAGCCTGTGCCGATTCACTGGTTGCGGCCGCGCCTGCCCGCGTGGTCGCTGCGCTCACCGACGCCGACCCGCGCACCGCAGGCAAAGGCTTTGACCGGCTGGAGGCGGCCGGAATTTCGGTCATGCGTGACGCTATGGCGGCGGAGGCACGCGCGGGGCTTGCGGGTTTCATAACCCGCCTCACCCAAGGCCGCCCGCATGTGACGCTCAAGCTCGCAACCTCGCTCGACGGCTGTATCGCGATGGCCGATGGCAGCAGCCGCTGGATCACCGGAGAGGCGGCACGCGCGCACGCCCATCTCGAACGCGCACGCAGCGATGCGATCCTTGTCGGCGCAGGCACGGTCCGCGCCGATGCACCGCGGCTCGATGTACGGCTGCCCGGCCTGGAGGCGCACAGCCCGCGCCGGATCATGCTCGGCAGCGGAGAGGCCCCGAAAGGCTGGGACGTCATCCGCACGCCCGAAGATATTGCGGGCCTCGATTGCAACAGCCTGATCGTCGAGGGCGGGGCGCAAACCGCGAGCGCCTTTCTGCGCGCCGGGCTGGTCGACCGGTTGATGCTCTATCGCGCGCCGATCCTGATCGGTGGCGGCAGGCCGTGCCTTGGCGATATCGGCCTGACCGATCTGGCCGGGGCGCATGGCCGCTGGCGGCTGTCCGACGCGCGGATGCTTGGCCCTAAAGGAGTTGATGGGGACCGCTTTGAAGTCTACGAGGTCGTCGCATGTTCACAGGCATAGTCACCGACATCGGAACCATCACCACCGCAGAGCAGCGCGGCGACCTGCGGCTTGTCATCCGCTGCGGCTATGACATGGGCGGCGTCGATCTGGGCGCTTCGATCGCCTGTTCGGGCTGCTGCCTGACCGTGGTCGACAAAGGTTCGAACGGGGGCGTGGACTGGTTCGCGGTCGATGCTTCGGGCGAAACCGCCAGCAAGACCGCCAGCGGCATGTGGAGCGAAGGCCGCCGCCTGAACCTCGAACGCGCGCTGAAAGTTGGTGACGAACTGGGCGGGCATATCGTCACCGGCCATGTCGACGGCGTTGGCGAGGTGCTGTCGGTCGAACCGGTCGGCGATTCGCACAAGGTGACGATTGCCGCCCCCGCGACGCTGGCGCCCTATATTGCCGAAAAGGGCTCGATCACCGTCGATGGCGTTTCGCTGACCGTGAACGACGTGACCGACGCTGCCGACGGCCGCGCGCATTTCACGCTCAACATCATCCCGCATACCTGGGATGTGACCACGCTCGCCGAACTGGTCGCCGGCCGTGCGGTCAACCTCGAAATAGACGTTCTCGCGCGGTATCTGAAGCGCATGGAAGCGGTTCGCGCGCGTTAGATCGGAGCTACCGCACCAGCCGACAAAAAAGGGGTCCCGAAGGACGCCCATTAGCCCCTATTTGGAGCGACCCGGGGCTTAGGGTCAGGACCTACTAAATACAGCTTCGAGGTTTGAGGCCATTTTGCTCAGTGTAAGGCGGCGAGCTGCAGGAATATGTCGATCTTTCAAGGCTTGCCAACGCAGCAATGGGCAAAATGGGTCAAATCGGGAGGACGCCAAAATGGCTTCGATCTCGAAGCGAAATGCCCTTGCAGGCAGAATAACTGCCTGACTGCGGCCATTTCACTCCGACATCTTTGCCATTTTGACGCCTCGAAGCTGTATTTAGTAGGTCCTGACCCTAAAATGGCAGCCAGCGCTGCTTCTTCGAAAATTTCATATAGCCGACATTGGCGCCCAGCCGCAGCCCGGCCCCGACGCGGATCGGGATAAGGACGATATCGCCGCGGCGCAGATAGCTGGCGTTGAAACCGCCAACCAGATAGGCAACGCCCTCACCCGAGGGAAAGCGGCGATACAGATCCTCGCTGTCGTACAGATTATAGACCAGCACAAAGGTGCTGCCCGCATTTGCCCCGGCATCCAGCCCGATCGATGGCCCGGTCCAGTAAACCGGCTTCTGCCCTTCCACCTTGTGATGCAGCGTGCCCGAACCGTAGCGCAAGCCGACGACCAGCGCGCCGCCACCTTCGCGGCCGACGATATAGCCATTGGGCTGGCCCTGCTTCTTCAGAATATCCTCGATCAGCTTGGCGAGCCCCTGCGCGCCCTTGCCGAACACGCCTTCGGCAGCGCCGATCAGATCGTCCTGCTGATAGGTGGTTGGATCGCCAGCCGCAGGAACCGTTGCCGGTGCCGCCGGCACGGTCTCCATCCCCGGTGCCACCGTTGTATCGCCTTCGACCGGGGGATCGGTCGGGATATCGCTCGCAGGCGGGGTTTCGACCCTGGGCGGCGTGCCCAGATCGGCATCGATGGCATCATTGGGATCGACCGTCTGAATCTGCGCGCTGGCGGGCATTCCCGTCACAGGGCCGAGCATCAGCAATGCGGCAAAGGCAAGCGCAAGACGGTTCCCGAACTTTTTCAGGGGTTGGCCGGTCATATGTCGCAATCCTCCATTTTCGATTTCAGGCTATGGCGGTGGCTAGGCTGCGCACAATGAACGGGCGATGAGTCGAGTCGCTTTCGCGCCCAAGCGAGTCAAAAATACCGCTGGAATAGACGCGGAATAGGCATTGCAGGCTGATGGCGTGCCCGCTATAGGCCCCCGACGCCAATCGCGCAGGAGACGTGGGTGAGTGGCTGAAACCAACGGTTTGCTAAACCGTCGTACTGGTAAATCCGGTACCGAGGGTTCGAATCCCTCCGTCTCCGCCACATTGGCTGGCAAGCCGACCCGCCATATGCGCAGGCCCGGCATGCGATTGGGGCCCTTCGGAGCACGACCGCTCCACTCAAATGTCCGCCTCGCATTGTGCGTGGCCATGCAAACTGAATGAGAAGATGCCCGGTCACTTTTCCCGCGACAAGCTGAAACAGGATTTGCCATTCTGGCTGCTTGTCATTTTCCTGACCATGTTGTTCCTCACCGGCGGAAGTCCGCGTGCAGACGTTCAGTCGCTGGTATTTGTCCGTCCGGTCTCGGTTCTTGTCCTCGGCATCGGGCTTTGGTGGTTGACGGCGCAGCGGCTGCGCCAGCATCGCTTCCATTTTGCCATCGCCATCGCCTGCCTGCTGCTCGCGCTTTTGCACGTTGTGCCGCTGCCACCAGCCATATGGCAAGCCCTGCCGGGGCGGGAACTGGCAACCGAGGTCGAGCGGGCGGCCGGACTGAGCAACCAATGGCGCCCGATCACGTTGACGCCCGGAAATGGCTGGAATGCCGTATTCGCAATCTTCCCGCCATTGGCAACGCTCGTGCTCGCCTGCCAGCTCGATGCAAACCAGCGAAGCGGGCTGCTGCCGGTCATCCTGATAGCCGGTCTGGCAAGCGGAGTTCTAGGGCTGTTGCAAGCGACCGGCGCAGGCGGCGGCGCGTTGCAACCCTATCGGATTACCAACAGCGGAGCTGCCACGGGGCTGTTTGCCAACCGGAATCACCAAGCTTTTTTCCTGCTGTGCATGTTTCCAATGCTCGCGCTATATGCATCGGGAACTGCGACTGATGCCGAACAGGCGCGCTTGCGGGCGTGGCTTGCCTTGCTCGCAGGTGCGATCATCATCCCGTTGCTATTTGTTACAGGATCACGTGCCGGCCTGTTGCTGGGCCTGTTCGCGATCGCAACCGTGCCGTTGATCCACGCACCGCCAAGCTTTGGGCCGACGAAGCGAAAGGGTAGAAAGATCAATCTCAAATGGATTTTTCTTGCCGGTGCGGTTGTCGCACTCGGGTTCGTCTCCGTGCTCCTGTCACGGGCACAGGCATTTGAACGCCTTACCAGCGTGTCGCCCGGCGAAGAGTTGCGCTTCAAAATGTGGGGCCCCATTGCTGAAGCCGCGTGGCGCTATTTCCCCGTCGGATCGGGAAATGGTTCATTCGTCGAGGTTTACCAGATCTTCGAACCCCACGACCTGCTCGGCAAAAATTATGTGAATCACGCTCATAACGACCTGCTGGAAATTTGGCTGACAACCGGCCTTCCGGGCGTTCTGATCATCCTTGTCGTCATGGTGGCGGTCGCGCGGCTGGCTTGGTCGGCATTTGGTCCATCGCCTCACGACAAGCGGGCGCTTGGGTTTCTGCGGACCGGCGTAACCCTTATGGTGCTCGCCGCTGTTGCAAGCTTTTTTGACTATCCGTTGCGCACGCCTTCACTCGCCGCATTTTTTGTGATCGCTGCAGTCTGGGCGTCGGGTGCACAAAGGCGGCTGGGCGAAACGAAAAGGTCTGGAGTTGCCTGACAAGCTCGTCTAGCAACCTGCCCTGAACCGATTGATCGGATTGAGAAGACTGAATGCTACAAGGTTCCAAATTGACGGCGTCGCTGCCTGCAAACATTCCTACAAATGACAGCGGCGAACAGGCGCAGCCACTCGCGCCGCCGTTGCTCCTCCAATATTGGCAGGTCGTTCTTCGCTGGAAGTGGGTAATTCTCGGCATTATCGCATCGATGCTGGCGCTGGGGCTTGTAGCGACGCTGTTAATGACACCGAAATATTCGGCAACGTCGCGCATCGAAATCAGCCGCGAGCAAAAGAACATAACCAAAGTGGAAGGACTGGAATCCAGCGACGCCGGCCGGGATCTTGAATTTTACCAGACACAATATTCTCTTCTGGAAGCGCGCTCGCTTGCCGAACGCGTTTCGCGCAAGCTTCGGCTTGCATCTCGCGAAGGATTTTTCGAAGCCCATGGCGTTTCGCCGGAAAGTTCTATTTTCGCAGGCCCGACCGGCAAGCGACTGAGCGCTGATGAGTTGAACAAGCGGGAAAAGCTGGCGATCAGCCTGCTGCTGGACAATGTCGGCATTTCGCCGATCAGGGGCTCGTCGCTCGTCGACATAAGTTACACCAGTGCTTCGCCGGGGCTTTCCGCCGAAATCTCGAACGCCTGGGCACAGCAATTTATCGAATCGAGCATCGATCGACGCTTTGCATCGACCTCCGACGCCCGAAAATTCCTTGAAGATCGTTTGGCTGATCTTCGCGCACGACTGGAAATGTCGGAGCGCGAGGTGGTCAATTACGCGTCCGAGAAGGGAATTGTTTCGCTCGGAAGAGACCAGGATGCGCAGGGCAAGACCAAAAGCGAGCGGACGCTGGTTGCGGCCGATCTCGAAGCGTTGAACGCTGCACTTGCCGGTGCCAAGGCCGACAGGATTACCGCCGAAAGCAAGATGCGCACAACCGGTTCAAATGGCGCCAATATGACTGCGCTGGGTAACGCTGCGATTTCTGAGCTTCGTCAGCGGCGGGCGCAGGTTGCGGCCGAGTATGCCAAGATGATGGTCCAGTTCGAACCCGGCTATCCAGCGGCCAAGGCGCTATCGGAACAGGTGCGTGCACTGGATGACAGCATCGCGCGCGAAGAGCGCCGCGTCGCCAACAGCCAGTCTGCAGAATATCGAGAGGCGTCGCGTCGTGAGCAGCAGCTGCAGGAGCAAGTCGACAAGCTCAAGTCGCGGCTCGACCTGCAGCAGCGCGACAGCATCCAGTATAATATTTATCAGCGCGAAGCTGACACCAACCGCCAACTCTACGACGCGCTGCTGCAGCGGTACAAGGAAATCGGCGTAGCAGGCGTTGGCGCGAATAATATAGCGATCGTCGACGTTGCCAAGATCCCCGAGAAGCCGTCATCGCCGCGGCTGCTGATCAATCTGATCCTTTCTTTGTTTGCCGGGCTCGCACTGGCGGCGGCGGCGACCTTTGCGCTCGACCAGATCGACGAGGGCCTGCGCGATCCGCATCAGGTCAACCGATTGTTGCAAGTGCCGTTGCTGGGAAGTGTCCCCGATATCGAGGACGAAGAAGCTCGCGAGCTGCTGGCGGATGCCAAGTCAGTCGTTTCCGAAGCCTATCTCAGCATACGCTCCAATCTCGCATTTTCGACTGACCATGGCGTCCCACGCGCCTTCATGGTTACCAGTACGCGGCCTGCCGAAGGGAAAAGCACCACCAGCCTTGCTCTGGCAACGGTGCTCGGACGCACTGGCAAGAAGGTTTTGCTGATCGACGCCGATATGCGCTCACCGTCGATGCATGGCTTTATGGGGCTGGGCAATGCGACCGGGCTCAGCAACTTCCTTGCCGGCGACAACCAGTGGCAACATCTGATCGCGGCGACACCGGTCAAAGGCCTGGCGCTGATGGCCGCCGGCCCCATGCCGCCCAGCGCCGCCGAATTGCTTAGCAGCGACCGCATGTCCACACTTGTCAAACAACTGCTCGAGCAGTTCGATCATATCGTGATCGACTCGCCGCCGATCCTCGGCCTTGCGGACGCACCACTGCTTTCGCGCGCGGTCGAAGGCTGTGTATTCGTGGTCGAAGCCGAAGGTGTCGCGGTTCGCGGCATCAAGGCATCGCTTGGTCGTCTGCAATCGGTGCATGCCCATGTCTTCGGCGTGGTCCTGACAAAGCTCAAGCAGAAGCAGGCGGGTTATGGTTACGGCTATGGCTACGGCTATGGCTATGGCGCGAGCGACGAGAACAAATCCAACTGAGGCGCGCAACAAACTGTGCGTAACCATTTGAATACAGGCAGCAGCACATGATCAGGATAGCACTTGCCGGTTGCGGCGGCTGGGGCAAGAATTTGGCCCGAAATCTGGCCGAACTTGGCGCGCTCGATCTGATTGTCGACCCCGCCCCTCAAGCAGCAGAACTGGCCGGAACTCTGGGTGTCCGGCATGCTGCTGCGCTCGACGCTGCATTGGACGACCCGGCGATCGATGCGATCGCGGTCGCCACTCCCGCCGCGACCCATGTCGAGGTGGCCACATCAGCATTGCATGCAGGCAAGCATGTCTATGTGGAAAAGCCGATCGCGCTTTCCATCGACGAAGGCGAGGAACTGAAACTGCTGGCGGAAAGCCGTGGCCTGACCTTGATGGTTGGGCATCTGTTGCAATATCATCCCGTATTTCAAACCCTTCTTGCGCTGAGCCGTGACGCTGAACTGGGTCGGATTTCGTTCATTGGTTCAAATCGGCTGAATTTCGGCCTGTTGCGCAGCGAGGAAAATGTAGCCTGGAGTTTTGCGCCGCATGATATTTCGATGGTGCTCGCGCTAGCCGGGCGGCGTCCATTGCGAGTCATGGCAAACGGGCAGGACATATTGCAGGCCGGGATCCCTGACATCGCGACATTGCGCCTCGACTTCGGCGATGGCCTGATCAGCGAGATCAGGGCGTCATGGCTACATCCGGAAAAGGAGCAGAAGCTTGTCGTTGTTGGCGATGCGGCGATGGCGGTCTTTTCCGATCGCGAAGTGTGGGACAGGAAATTGCAGTTGTTCCGCAACGAAGTCCTCTGGGACGGGAGCAGGCCCAAGGCACAACCCGGCACCGCAGAATATGTGGCCATCCCGCCGGGCGAGCCATTGAAGGCGGAAATGCAGCACTTCATCGACTGCGTGGCCCGGGACGAAAGCCCGCGAACCGATGCCGATGAAGCTATCGCCGTTCTGGCAGTTTTGCAGGCCGCGCAGCAGTCGATGGATGCCGACGGCCTATGGATATCGCTTTGAGCACGAAACTCCGCTAATATGTTCCATCTGACGCTCGACAGGGGCATTCCTAAATGACCGAAAGCATCTGCAACCTGGTGGTGGTTGCCCACCCCGATGACGAGATTTTGGGCTTTGGAGCGACCGGGGCCAAATTGGCAGCCCGCGGCGAAATAGTGCAACCGGTCATCTTGTGCGGTGATGTCGATGCGCGAACGCAGCGGCCGTCGAACGACGAACTGGCACTGGATATTGCGGCGGCAAATGCGAAAGCCGGTTTCCAGCAACCGGTTCTCGGCAGCTTTCCCAATATCAGGATGAATACCGTCGGGCATCTGGATCTCGTCCAGTTCATCGAAGCGCAAATCGACAGGTTCAAGCCGGCGAGGATCTTCACCCACCATCCCGCCGACTTGAATGATGATCACAGCCAGGTTGCGCATGCCTGCCTGCCTGCCGCCAGATTGTCGCAGCGACGGGGCGATCTGCGGAGCGCCCCGTCAGTCTATTTCATGGAAATTCCATCGGCGACCGACTGGGCCTTTCCATCCGGCCAGGATATGTTCACGCCAACCATCTTTACCGACATTACCGATCACCTCGAAACCAAGCTTACCGCTCTGGAGTGCTACCGCAACGTCCCGCGCCCCTTCCCTCATCCCAGAAGCCGTGACGCCATTTCGGCGTTGGCTGCCCATCGGGGAGCACAGTCAGGTGTCGGCCATGCCGAAGCATTCCAGGCAGTGTTCCAGCGGGAATTTTCCTGAGCCATCATGTACGCTCATGTTTTCAAGCGCGTGCTGGATGTCATCCTCGCAGCAGCAGGCCTGGCACTGCTCGCCCCCTTGTGCCTGTTAGTCTTTCTTGCCATCCGGATATTCGATCCGGGACCCGCAATTTTCCGCCAGCTTCGTGTCGGGCGCGGTGGGTGTGAATTTGCCTTCTACAAGTTCCGCAGCATGCCTGTGAACACAGGCGATATCCCTTCCGACAAGCTTGCCGATGTCGCTCTTAGTCGCGTGGGAAAATTTATCCGGCGAACCAATATAGACGAACTTCCGCAACTGGTGAACATATTGAAGGGCGACATGTCGGTCGTCGGTCCGCGCCCGCCGATCCCTGCGCAAACCGAACTGGTCGAGTTGCGCCGCCGCAACGGTGCGCTGAATTGCCGACCGGGACTGACCGGGCTGGCGCAGGTCAACGCCTTTGACGGAATGTCGGTCGAACAAAAGGCGGCCTTTGATGGTCAATATGCGCAGTCAATCGGATTCCTGCGCGATATTGCGATCATCGCGAGCACATTGTTGTACCTGTTGAAGCCTCCTCCGAAATATTGAGCAGAGTATGAGATTCGGATTTGTTACGTGCGTCGAGTTAGGCCTGTCCTGCATGCAGGCGATTTACGATGCTGGCGGCCATCTGGATTTGGCCATCACGTTGCCCGACGACCGGGCCGTAAGCAAATCGGGCCGTGTTTACCTCGACACTTTTTGCAATGCGCACGCAATACCCTTGATCAAATCCCCTAATATCAACGACGAAACCGTAATTTCGGCTGTTCGCGAACATGAAATAGACTGGCTGTTCATCATCGGCTGGTCGCAGATCGCCCATGCAGAGATTCTCGCTGCACCGACCAGAGGCGCACTCGGCATGCACCCGACGCTGTTGCCGGAAGGCCGCGGCAGGGCGGCCATCCCCTGGGCCATATTGAAAGGCCTCCACCAGACCGGCGTTACCCTGTTCAAGATGGATGGTGGCGTCGACACGGGCGACATTATCGCGCAGCGGGTAATTCCGATGCATCCTCTCATTGACGCGGCAGAATTGTACGCCAAGGTCGATGAAGCCCATGTCGACCTGATGCGTGAACTGTTCCCCCGCCTTCTGGCTGACCGAGTGAAAGCGTCGCCACAGGATCATGCCCATGCGACCGAGTGGCCGGGACGCAAGCCGGAGGATGGCCGCATTGATCCGAATGGCTCTGTATTCGAAGCGGAGCGTCTCGTGCGCGCGGTTACGAGGCCATATCCGGGCGCCTTTCTGGATACCGACAGAGGTCGCATGATCGTGTGGAAAGCTGAAATCGGTGTTGATCAGCTAGTCGGTGGTACCGATACGCCGTGCATCAAGTTTCACGATGGCATATTGCGCTGTCTCCAAATCGAATGCGTTTCGGCGGCGCAGTAGAAATCGATGAAGCTTCTTCAAACAAATCTTGTCCGGAATATTTCGACGTTGGCCGCGTCGACGCTGATCACACAAGCTGCGCTCTTTGCGGTCATGCCGCTTCTGACGCGGATTTATTCGCCGACAGCCTTCGGCATGTTCGCTACATTTTCAGCACTGCACGCCATCACCCTGATATTCTTTTCGCTCAAATATGACGTTGCCATCATTGTCCCTCGCGAAGACGGCGATGCGCGCAATGCTCTTGCCCTGTCTATCCTGATCCCTGGCTGCCTGTCCGCGCTGCTGACACTGGGGCTGTCAACATATTTGCTGTGGACGAACAGTGTCGGCTGGCACTTGCTGCTGCTACCGGTTTCGATCACGAGCGCGAGCATTTACAGCGCCTTTCAGCAATGGGGGGCCCGCCATCGGGATTATCGACACTATTCGATATCGCTATTCGTAAACTCTGCCTTCAATATTGCGATCAGTGTAACATTGGGTGTACTGCTGGCTGATCACGATGAGGGCCTTGTGCTTGGCTTCACTGCCGGGCTTGTGGCCAGCGCCGCCTATATGTTCTGGATACATCGTACGATAGCAGGCGAGCACAGGCGTACGGCGGATAAGTCGGCGCTGTCCGCGCTTGCCGAAACGGCCGCCAAATACCGGCATATGCCGATGCAAGTGCTGCCCTTTACCATCCTGATTGTCATCATGCAGAGCGCGGCACCTCTGGTCTTGAACGCCAATTACCCCTTGGCAGAGATCGGATTATATGCGGTTGCAAACCGGGCCTTGCTCGCACCCAGCTCGATCATCGGCGCGGTTATTGGGGAACCGTTCCGGGCAGAAATGGCCGCCAAAGTCCGAAACGGCGATGAACTGACTACGATCATGCACCGGCTTTTGCTATTCCTTTTCACGATTTCTTCGGTAGCGTTTGCTGTCATTTTCGCAATCGCGCCTCCACTTTTCGGGTGGCTCTTCGGCAGCGAATTTGCACGGAGCGGCGAAATCGCGCGGGCATTGTGCCTTGGTGCGGTTGCCCAGTTCATCGTTCTCCCGATAACGCAGGTTTTTGTGATCACCGGCCAAATGAAGCAAGGCCTGATTGCGCAAGCGTTGGTAGCCTTGGTTCCAACCGTTGCAATATATATCGCGTCGCATGGCTATTCGATTGAAGAAGCGCTTATGGCATGGTCTATCGCGATGTGCGCTTCGAGCCTGGTGCTGGTAGCTCTAGCCTATAGATCGACAATGATTGCCACAAGGCACCTGTCCGGTACTGACCGCTTGAAAGATGTAAATCCAGACTGATCCGGCTTTCACCTCATTGCGAAACAGGATATTCGACCCAACAACTCAGCCAGGCTGACCGGAAAGTTTGATGCAGATAATACCGTTCAATATATCGCCCCACAACATGCACTATGACGGCGCCTATTCCGGCAGCGAGCTTGAATGGCGAAGATTAGGTGCCAGCGACAAGATTGACAATCTGCAAGCCTTGCTCGCCCTGCAAAAGGTAAACTCAGTTCTGGAAGTCGGCTGCGGAACGGGCGCGGTTTTGGCTGAAGCAGCCAGACGGCGAATTGGCACGCAGCATGTCGGCATCGACATGGCCGACCCATGGAAACATGTAGATGACCGAGCCGCCGATCTCGATCTGCGTCATTATGACGGAGGTCGACTGCCATTTGACGATAGCAGCTTCGACCTCGTCTATGCCAGCCATGTCGTCGAACATGTCCCCGATCCACGCGGATTTCTGCAAGAGTTGGCCAGAGTGAGCGGCAAATATCTCTATGTCGAGGTGCCCTGCGAAGTGAATATGCGAACGGGCCATGACTCCATTCAGCGGTCGCTGCAGATCGGCCACATCAACGGCTATACGCCCGACTATTTCATGGTGCTTCTACAAACTGCGGGCTTGAAGGTCTTCGAAATGCGGGTATTCGATCATTCGTTCGCGGTCCATAGTTTTGGAAGGCCGCAATGGAAGGGTAAGCTTCTCCAGCTGGTACGCAGATCCATGCTGAAATTTGCCCCCCGTCTTGCGCCCAAATTATTCTGTTACCATTGCGGGGCACTGATCGACTGCAGTTGACGATCGAGATAGTCCAAAAGTGAAGCAATCAGACAATATCGACCCGTCATCCGGAGAATTTCATTGATGGAGTTTTTTCGCACCATTTATCGAATTGCCCGCGTCGGCGCGAACAAGCTTGTCGGTCGGGAGCCCCATATCCCGATCACATGCCGGATTCCGCTCGAGTTTCATGGCAACGACTATTGCGGCTGGTCGATCCCCAAGAATTTCCTGGCAGCCGACTCTGTTATCGTCGACGTCGGCGTGGGCGAAGACATTTCCTTCACACAGTCACTGATAGCCCGGTACGGTTGCAGAGCTTTTGGCTTTGACCCCACACCACGGGCAGTCTCATTCATCGAAACATTGAAGCCTGCGGGATTTGTTCTGCACAAACTCGGGCTTTCTGGGAAATCTGGCAAAGCCCAATTCAATCTACCTACCAATACCCAATATGTCAGTGGATCCATCGTGAACGCCGAACATCTGGGCGGCCAAAAACTCGAGGTTGAACTTGTCGACCTGACGGGCCTGATGGATATCGTCCAAGCATCGGTGATCGATGTCCTCAAAATTGACATTGAAGGTGCCGAATATGACGTTCTGGCTTCGAAGTCCTTTGCGGATCATGCCCGACAAATCCGCGCAATTTGCATAGAGTTCCACCATCGCTGGCCAGAATTCGGTGCCCACAGAACAAGGACCGCAGTGGCCCGCTTGCGGGAGCTGGGTTTCGAATGTGCGTGGGGTTCGAGGACGACCAATGAAGAGTTTCTGTTTGTTCGCCAGGACAATTGAACCCGCCGGCCAATCCAGCGACTATCTGGTACGGTTCCCGATCATATCCGGGCCGACGGGCAAATGGCTATCGAGACTGGATGGCGTCAGTCCCGCAGTAACAACTGGAACCGGCAGCATAACGTCGCTATCAGGCGATAGCCTGATGCCTCGAAGAAATTTCAAACGCGGAGCAACTATTTAAATGGGTGAGCACCCTTACCAGATTTGCACACGCTGTATCATGGATACAAGCGACCCCAATATCCTGTTCGATGACGATGGGCGGTGCGACTATTGCGTGAATTTCGATACGGTTTTGAAGCCCAAATGGGACGCCGACACCGCAGATCGATCGCGGCTGATGGCTATGGCGGACGAAATCAAGGCGCAGGGCAAGGGCAAGGATTTCGACTGCATTATCGGTCTGAGTGGAGGGCTGGACAGCAGCTTTGCGGCGCACATTGCCAAGAATGTGATGGGCCTGCGCCCGCTACTGGTGCATGTCGACGCAGGCTGGAACACCGATCAGGCGGTCAGCAACATCGAAAAGCTTGTCGATGGGCTCGGCCTCGATCTGTACACAGACGTCATCGACTGGCAGGCGATGAAGGATATCCAGTTGGCCTTTCTGAAAGCGCAGATTTCGGATCAGGATCTACCGCAAGACGCAGCCTTTTTTTCCGGGCTTTACCGCTTCGCGCGCGAATACAAGATCAAGCATGTCATCACCGGGTCCAACTACCAGACCGAATGCTGTCGCGAACCCGAAGAATGGGGGGGATATCCCGGCATCGACACCCTGTTGTTTAAAGACATCCATTCCAAATTCGGCTCGTTGAAGCCGTTCCGGTTCAAGCTGACCGACATTCTGGTGTACAAGCTCTATTACCGCTACGTCCGCGGTATGAAGGTATTCATGCCGTTGAATTTCATCAGTTATACCAAGGCCGAGGCCGAGGAAACGCTGGGGCGGCTCTATGGCTGGGAGAAGTTCCAGCACAAGCATCATGAATCGCGCTTTACCCGCTTTTATGAAGATTACTGGATGCCTCGCAAATTCGGATATCATAAGCGGCGCGCCCATTTTTCGAGCCTGATCATGACCGGAGAGATGACCCGTGAGGCGGCAATGGAGCGGATCGCGACGCCGGAAATGGATGAACATTTCCTGTCGCAGGAGTTCGACTATGTCGCAAACAAATTGGGCATCACACGCGACGAGTTGCAATCCATTTTCGAAGGCCCGAACAGGACCTATCGCGACTATCGCAACAAGCGCTGGCTGATAAAGCTGGGGGCCAATGTCCAGCGGATGCTCGGGCTGGAAAAGCGGCTGTTCCGGTGATCCATATTGTCAACTACGGATTGGGCAATGTTCAAGCATTCCTGAACATGTATTACCGCCTTGGTATCGAGGCGCGGCTGGCATCGACGGCAGACGAACTTGGCGAAGCCCGGCACATCATTCTGCCGGGCGTCGGTGCATTCGACCGGGCCATAAGGCTACTTGACGAATCCGGCATGCGCCCGGTTCTTGAACAAAAGGTCCGCGAAGAAAAGGTGCCGATAATCGGCATTTGCGTGGGCATGCAGATGCTGGCCGACGGGAGCGACGAGGGTGAACTCCCCGGTCTGGGCTGGATTCCTGGGCGTGTCCGCTCATTTTCTTCCAAGCCGCTATCGGCGGAATTGCCCCTGCCACATATGGGCTGGAATGACGTCAGGCCGACTGGCGAGGCGCCAATCATGCGGGCGCTGAAAGATGACTCGCGCTTCTACTTTCTGCATTCCTATTATTTCGAATGCAGCGATCCGAAACATTGCCTTGCAACGGCAAGTTACGGCGACGCATTCGCATGTGTGGTGTCGTCGGAAAATGTGATTGGCGTGCAGTTCCACCCGGAAAAGAGCCACCATTGGGGCACACAGCTTTTGAAGAATTTCGCGGAGATTGAAGATGTTGCGACCAAGGATTTCACCATGCCTGCTGGTGCATCAGGGCGGCCTGGTTAAAACGGTCCGCTTCAAATCTCCCAAATATGTCGGCGATCCGATCAATGCAGTCAAAATATTCAACGAAAAGGAAGCGGACGAGTTGATCGTCCTCGATATCGATGCTTCGGCCAATGACGTCGAGCCGGACTACCAGATGATCCGCAATCTGGCGCTCGAGTGCAGGATGCCGCTCTGTTATGGTGGCGGCGTCAAGACCGCGGAACAGGCCAGCCGCATCGTCGGCCTTGGCGTGGAAAAGGTCGCGCTGAGTGCAGCGGCGATCGAGAATCCGGCCCTTGTAAGCGAAATTGCCGAACAAATCGGCCGTCAAAGCGTGGCGGTCGTGCTTGACATCAAGAAGAAGAGCTTCAGCCGCAATTATGACCTGTACACCCACAATGGCAAGCGCAACGCGAAACGCGACCCGTTTGAATTCGCGCGCGAAATTGCTGCACTCGGCGCCGGCGAAATTGTTCTGAATTCGATCGATCAGGACGGCGAAATGTCCGGCTATGATCTGGACGCTGCAGAACGGCTGCGCAAAGCGGTCGACGTTCCGATCACGATCCTGGGGGGCGCAGGCGCGCTGGACCACATGCAGCAGCTATTTCGCAAATGCGGTGTCGTTGGGGCATCCGCAGGCAGTTTCTTCGTATTCAAAGGCCCCTATAAGGCGGTATTGATCACCTATCCGACCATGCAGCAGAAGGATGCGCTGTTCCATGTTTGACAACAAGACGTTGCTGATAACCGGCGGCACCGGATCGTTCGGCAATGCCGTGCTGCGGCGCTTTCTGCATTCCGACCTCAAGGAAATCCGGATTTTCAGCCGCGATGAGAAAAAGCAGGACGATATGCGCAAGCGCTATGCCGATCCGAAGCTGAAATTCTATATTGGCGACGTACGAGACGGCAATAGCATAGGTGCCGCGATGCAGGGTGTGGATTATGTCTTTCATGCCGCTGCACTGAAACAGGTTCCGTCCTGTGAATTTTATCCGATGGAAGCGGTCCGAACCAATGTGCTGGGAACCGAGAATGTTATCCGGGCGGCGGTGGCGGCAAAAGTTTCGCGGTTGATCTGCCTGAGCACCGACAAAGCAGTCTATCCGATCAATGCAATGGGCATCTCCAAGGCAATGATGGAAAAGGTGATGGTGGCAAGCGCCCGTGACCTGGGTGGCGGCACGATCGTCTGCGGCACCCGTTATGGAAACGTCATGGCATCGCGCGGTTCAGTCATTCCCCTATTCGTCGATCAGATATTGGGAGGTCGACCGATAACGGTGACCGATCCGGAAATGACCCGTTTCATGATGACGCTCGATGATGCCGTCGAACTGGTTCTCTATGCCTTCGCCCATGGCGATAACGGGGATATTTTCGTTCAGAAGGCCCCCGCCGCGACGGTTTCTACGTTGATAACGGCGCTGCTTGACCTCATGGGCACAAAGGATCACCCGGTGCAGGAAATTGGCACCCGGCATGGCGAAAAGCTCTATGAAGTCCTGCTAAGCCGCGAGGAGCGCGCCGCCGCCGAGGATCTTGGCGACTATTACCGTGTCCCGGCGGATAATCGCGATCTGAACTATGCCAAATATTTCAACGAAGGCGAACGGACGATTACAAAGAGCGAAGACTATAACTCGCACAACACCAGGAGGCTTGACGTTGAAGGAATGAAACAATTGCTACTGAAGTTGACCTTCATGCAGCAGGTGACGCGCGGCGAAACACCGGCGATGGAAGATTGATGTCTGCAATTGCGATTACCGGTGCCAGCGGCTTTGTTGCCGCCAATCTGCGGGTTCGGCTGCAGGAACTGGGCTATGCAGATATCCGGCCCATAAAGCATACAGCCGACGACGCGGCTATTCGCAGTGCCTTGTCCGGCGTTTCGACGATATTCCATCTGGCAGGCGTCAATCGGCCCGAGAATCCGACCGATTTCGAAGGCGGAAATGCAGGTTTCACGTCCAGACTTTGTGCGCTGGCCGCCGATGCGGCGCCGGGCGCGGCCATCATTTTCTCATCGTCGACCCAGGCAGCGTTAGACAACCCTTATGGTCGCAGCAAGAAGGCCGCTGAGAATGTTCTACTTGGCCACGGCAAGGCGACGGGCGCAGACGTTACGATTTTCCGCCTGACAAATGTTTTCGGCAAATGGAGCCGCCCCAACTACAATTCGGCGGTTGCCACATTTTGCCACAATATCGCGCGCGACCTGCCGATAACCGTCAACGCGCCAGACGCTGCGCTGAACCTCGTCTACATTGACGACGTTGTATCGGCCTTGGTGACGCAGATCGATCACACCACCAGGACCGTCGGCTTTGCAGAGGCAGGTCCGGTATATGCGACTACGGTCGGCGAAGTTGCCCGGATGATCGAACGCTTTCGCGTCGGCAGGCAGAGTCTGGTCACCGAACGTGTCGGCACAGGCCTGGTACGCGCGCTATATTCAACCTATGTGGCAGCGCTGCCGCCCGAGCGGTTTTCCTACGCTGTGCCGATGCACAGCGATCCACGCGGAACCTTTGTCGAAATGCTCAAAACCCCGGATTGCGGGCAGTTCTCCTTTTTTACCGCCCACCCCGGCGTGACCCGTGGCGAGCATTATCATCACAGCAAGACCGAGAAGTTTCTCGTCATATCAGGCAAGGCTGAATTCGGCTTTCGCCATATAGCAACGGGCCAGACCCACCGCATCGAAACCAGCGGCGAGCGCGCCGAGATTGTCGAAACCGTACCGGGCTGGACACACAACATAACTAATATCGGCGATGACCTGATGGTCGTAATGCTGTGGGCCAACGAGATATTTGACCGGGATAATCCGGATACTATTGGCCTGAAGGTCGGTCCGCTAGATATCAATGAAGCGCGCGACGCATGACGGGCAACCGGGATAGCGAGGGCAACGCATGACAAAAATGACAGTCGCTACCGTGGTCGGAACCCGACCCGAGATTATCCGCCTGTCGCGGGTGATGGCTGCGCTAGACCGCAGCTGCAACCATGTCTTGATTCATACCGGCCAGAATCACGATTATGAGCTGAATCAGGTATTTTTCGACGATCTGGGCGTAAGGAAGCCCGATCATTTCCTCGACAGCACGCAGGGCAGCACCAGCGCAGCGCACACCATAGGCAATCTCATCGTTGCTGTTGATGCGGTGCTGGAGCAGGTCAGGCCCGAAGCACTGCTGGTGCTGGGTGATACCAACAGCTGCCTTTCGGTCATTCCGGCGAAGCGACGGAAAATACCGATTTTCCACATGGAGGCTGGCAACCGATGCTTCGACCAGCGCGTGCCTGAGGAAACCAATCGCCGCATTGTCGATCATGTCGCCGATATCAACCTGACTTATAGCAGCATTGCCCGCGACTACCTGCTCCGTGAAGGCCTGCCGCCCGACATGGTCATCAAGACCGGCAGCCCGATGTTCGAAGTGTTGCAGCACTATCGACCGCAAATCGACCGATCCGACATTCTCGATCGGCTGGGACTGACGCGAAATGGCTATTTTGTCGTCAGTGCCCATCGCGAGGAGAATGTCGAACCTGAACAGGCTTTCACGCGGCTGGTACAGATATTGAACAACCTCGCCGCTGACCATGGAATGCCGGTCATCGTTTCAACCCATCCGCGCACCCGCAAACGCATCGACGCTATGGGCATTGCCTTTCACGAAAATATCCGGTTGCTGAAGCCGCTGGGTTTTCACGATTATGTCCACCTGCAATTGCATGCACGCACAACTTTGTCCGACAGCGGCACGATAACCGAAGAATCATCAATCCTGAATTTTCCGGCGCTGAACATTCGCGAGGCGCACGAGCGTCCCGAGGGAATGGAAGAAGCCTCGGTAATGATGGCCGGACTTGATCCCGAACGGGTGCGGCAGCAATTGGCGCTTGTTTCGACACAGGGTCGCGGCGACGACCGTGATTTCAGGCATGTCGGTGATTATTCAATGCCCAATGTGTCCGAAAAGGTCGTCCGCATCATTCACAGCTACACCGACTATGTGAACCGGGTAGTCTGGAAAAAATACTGATCGATCGGCACCGGGATGCGCATTCTGGTCCTTAGCCAGTATTTCTGGCCGGAAAATTTCCGGATCAACGATCTCGTCGCCGCCCTGGTAGAGCGCGGACATGAGGTCACGGTCCTTACCGGGCAGCCATGCTACAACATTGTTGCCAAACCGGACGACGGCCCGCCACCGGTCAGCTACGCCGGGGCCCGGATTTTGCGGGTTCCCATTGTTCTCCGAAAGGAGGGCAAGGTCAGGTTATTGCTGAACTATCTCAGCTTTGTGGCCAGCGGATCAACAATCGGCCTGTGGCAATTGCGCAAGCAGAAGTTTGACGTCATCTTTTCTCCGCAACTGTCGCCAGTAACCGCCATTCTGCCATCGATAATGGTCCGGTGGCTGTGGAAGCGAAAGCTGGCGA
Organism: Sphingomonadaceae bacterium; assembly: GCA_020847445.1. Lineage (GTDB taxonomy): Bacteria > Pseudomonadota > Alphaproteobacteria > Sphingomonadales > Sphingomonadaceae > Sphingorhabdus_B. Next base: position 23,814 of record JADLBY010000088.1, read on the forward strand.
TCTGGATACTTGACCTGTGGCCGGATACGCTGAAAGCACTGGGCGTTGTCACGTCACCGCGACTGCTCGCGCTGGTCGGACGGCTGGTGGGTTTCATCTACGACCGCTGCGACTGCATATTTGTGCAATCCCGCAGCTTTGTAC
>JADLBY010000089.1 GCA_020847445.1 Sphingomonadaceae bacterium
CAGGGGCTTGATGGCAAGGCCGCCGTGCTGCTCAAATCCATCGCGCCCGGTTCGCCATTCTGGTTCGCGGCTGTGGTCAATCAGACCCAATTGGCCGAAACCCCTGACGAAGCGGCGGCCATTGCCCGCGCGGCAAGCGAAGCCCAGCCCGCATCGTCGCAACTCAGGCTGCTCTATGCGCAGACGCTTGAACAGGCGGGTAAGCGCGATCTGGCGGTGTCGGTTTATCGCAGCCTTCTCGATCAGGAGCCACGCGGCGAAAATGGCCAGCGGCGGGCGATGCATCTGCTTCTGCTCGCCACCGCGCTGGATTCCAGCGGCGATTGGGATAGCGCGCGCAATGCACTGGAAGATGCAGCAACACTCGATCCCGCGAACCCGCAGATATTGAACTATCTCGGCTATTCGCTGCTCGAACGGCGGATTGACGTGAATCGCGGGTTCGACCTTGTCTCAAAGGCGCATCAACTGGCACCACAATCCGCCGCCATCACCGACTCGCTGGGTTGGGCCTATTTCCTTAAAGGTGACGTCGATAGCGCCATCCCCCTGCTGGAAAGCGCCGTGATGACGGCGATTGCCGATCCCGCCATAAACGAGCATCTGGGCGACGCCTATTGGGCGGCGGGCAGGCGGAGCGAGGCGCGCTTTCTGTGGAAGGCGGCGGCGCTGGCGGCTAAAGGCGGGGCAGCGGAGCGTCTGGCGCAGAAAATCGACTTTGGCTGGTCAAAAGAACGCTCGGCACCCTGAACCGATGCAACTGACCGAAACCGGCTATGCGAAGATCAACCTTGCGCTGCATGTCCGCAAGCGGCGTGACGACGGCTATCACGAACTGGAAACATTGTTCGCATTCGCGCAGGATGGCGATGTGCTGACCGCCGCGCCCGATAGCGGCCTGTCGCTGATATTGGCCGGCCCGTTTGCCGATGGCTTGACGGCTGATGCGGACAATCTGGTGTTGAGGGCGGCAATGGCGCTCAGGGGCGCAACTGGCAAGGGGCAGGGCGCGCGCATTACCCTCGACAAGCGCCTGCCCGTGGCTTCGGGCATCGGCGGCGGGTCGGCCGATGCGGCGGCGGCGCTGCGCCTGCTGTCGAAACTGTGGCAAATCGACCTTCCCGAAGACCGCATGCTTGCTATCGCCGCTGATCTTGGCGCGGATGTTCCGGCCTGTTTGCGTTCCCGAACCGTAGTTGGCAGCGGCACAGGCGGGCAACTGGCCCCGTTCGATTCCGATGACGTCGCCGGAACCCATATTTTGCTGGTGAACCCGCTCAAATCCTGCCCGACCGGTCCGGTTTTCAAAGCCTGGGATGGTGTTGACCGGGGTGCCCTTGATCCGCATGAATGGCGGCATGCCAGAAATGATCTTGAAACACCGGCGATGATCCTGGTCACCGAAATTTCCCGCGTTCTTGCGCTGCTGAAGGCACAAACAGGCGCAAATCTGGTGCGCATGTCGGGATCAGGTGCCACCTGTTTTGGCCTGTTCGCGACTGGCAGATTGCGCGATGCAGCCGCGGCATCCATTGCCGCCGCCCGACCCGACTGGTGGCTGCTGCCAACGGTGCTGCGATGATCGAGGCATTCAAGCTGGTCGGCAAAGCCGAGGCGAACGGCGTCCTGATCGTCAGCGATCATGCATCGAACCGCGTTCCGGATGACATCCAGCTTGGCGTCGCTCCGGCGTTGCTGCACCAACATGTGGCCATCGATATTGGCGTGTCCGGGGTCGCGCATTTGATGGCTGGACAGCCGCGATATGCCGCCTTTCTCGGCAATGTCAGTCGGCTTGTCTGCGATTTCAACCGGGAGGAACATCAGCCTGCGGCGATACCGATTGCCAGCGATGGCCATGCGATCCCCGGCAACGCGCTTGACCATGACGGGCATGAAGCGCGCCTTGCGCGTTTTTTCCGACCCTATCATGCGGCACTGGCGCAATTGCTGGAGCAATGCCCGCCTGCGCTCATCCTCTCGCTGCACAGCTTTACCCCGCAGCTTGAAAGCCATCCGGATCAGCAACGGCCCTGGCAGGTCGGGGTGCTTTATAACGCAGACGATCGCGCCGCGCGGATCGCGATCCCCTTGCTAAAAGCCGAAGGACTGTGCGTCGGCGACCAGCAGCCCTATTCCGGAAAGCTTCTCAACGCGACGATGAACCGCCATGCCGAGGCGCATGGCAGACCCTATCTGGGTATTGAAATCCGGCAGGACCAGATCGGCGATGCTGCCGGTCAAGCGGCCTGGGCGGAGCGCCTGGTGAGAATCTGCAACGAAGTGGCGTTGAAACTGCACGCCTGACGCTGTAAGGCGCCTGCAAATGCCGATTTGGCGTAATAATATTACTGGAGTCTCCCAAAATGCCCGCCTATCGCTCGCGCACTTCGACCCACGGCCGCAACATGGCGGGTGCCCGCGGCCTTTGGCGCGCCACGGGGATGAAGGACAGCGATTTCGGCAAGCCGATCGTCGCGGTGGTCAACAGCTTCACCCAGTTTGTTCCGGGGCACGTCCATCTCAAGGATCTGGGCCAGATGGTCGCGCGGGAAATCGAGGCGGCGGGCGGCGTTGCGAAGGAATTCAATACGATCGCGGTCGATGACGGGATCGCGATGGGGCATGACGGGATGCTCTATTCGCTGCCCAGCCGCGATCTGATCGCCGACAGCGTCGAATATATGGTCAACGCGCATTGCGCCGATGCGATGGTGTGCATCTCGAATTGCGACAAGATCACCCCCGGCATGCTGATGGCGGCTTTGCGGATCAACATTCCTGTTGTCTTCGTCTCGGGCGGGCCGATGGAGGCCGGCAAGGTCGTGCTGAAAGGCAAGGAGGTCGCACTCGATCTGGTCGATGCGATGGTCGCTGCGGCCGACGAAAAATATAGTGATGAAGAGGTCGCCACCATCGAACGCTCGGCGTGCCCGACCTGCGGCTCCTGTTCGGGCATGTTCACCGCCAATTCGATGAACTGCCTCACCGAGGCGCTTGGCCTGTCGTTGCCCGGAAATGGGTCGACCCTCGCCACCCATTCGGATCGCAAGGCATTGTTCCTGCGCGCGGGCGAACTCGCGGTCGAATTGTGCCGCCGTTATTATGAGCAGGAAGATGAAAGCGTCCTCCCGCGCAGTATCGCCAGCTTCGAAGCCTTTGAAAATGCGATGAGCCTGGACATTGCGATGGGCGGATCGACCAACACCGTGCTCCACCTGCTGGCCGCTGCGCATGAGGCGGGGGTCGATTTCACCATGACCGACATCGACCGGCTGAGCCGCAAGGTGCCATGTCTGTCGAAGGTCGCCCCGGCGAAAAGCGACGTGCATATGGAGGATGTCCACCGCGCAGGCGGGATCATGGCGATCCTTGGCGAACTGGACAGGGCCGGATTGCTCCATACCCATTTGCCCACCGTCCACAGCCGCACATTGGGCGATGCGCTCAACCTGTGGGATATCGCGCGGACCAACGATCCCGATGTGCAGACATTCTTCAAGGCTGCCCCGGGCGGCGTGCCGACGCAAACTGCGTTCAGCCAGTCGCGCCGCTGGGACGACCTTGATACCGATCGTGAAAACGGCGTGATCCGGTCGGCCGATCATGCCTTTTCGAAAGATGGCGGGCTTGCCGTGCTCAACGGCAATATCGCGCGCGATGGCTGTATCGTGAAGACGGCGGGTGTTGACGAAAGCATCCTCAAATTTTCGGGACCGGCCAAGGTCTATGAAAGCCAGGATGCGGCGGTGACCGCGATATTGACCGGCCAGGTCGAGGCGGGCGACGTCGTCGTCATCCGCTATGAAGGGCCAAAGGGCGGGCCGGGGATGCAGGAAATGCTCTACCCGACCAGCTATCTGAAATCGAAGGGGCTGGGGGCCGCCTGTGCCCTGCTCACCGACGGGCGTTTTTCAGGGGGCACATCGGGGCTATCCATCGGCCATGTCTCGCCAGAGGCGGCCGAAGGCGGGATGATCGGGCTGGTCGAAAATGGCGACCGGATCGAAATCGACATTCCCAACCGCACCATCCATCTCGCGGTCAGCGAGGATGACCTGGCCAGCCGACGTGCCGCGCAGGATGCGAAGGGCTGGCAACCGGCGAAGGAGCGGCCGCGCAAGGTGTCGGTCGCGTTGCAGGCCTATGCCGCGATGACCACCAGCGCGGCGCGCGGTGCCGTGCGCGATGTAACGCAACTGGCCGGAAAGCCCCTGGGCTGAGAAAGCAGGGTTAACGGGCTGGCCGCAGCGCTGCGCAAACGGCTATAACAGGCCCATGAAGTTTTGCCGCCGACTCTCTCCTGCCATTATTTCCGCCAGCCTGCTGCTTGCCGCCTGCGGAGGGGATGGTGCGGGGGACGCCGCACGGCAGGCGACCGAGGCAGACCGCATCGACTGCGCGCTCGCTGGAAAGAAAGAGTTCAAACGGGCCTGCACCACGGAAACCATGCCGGGTGAAAAGGGCAGGATGCTGGTTATCCGCCACCCTGACGGTGGCTTTCGCCGTTTCAATATTCTGACCGACGGTCGTGGCCTCGCCCCCGCCGATGGTTTTGACGAGACGAGCATCAGGATTTTGGGTGGCGGGATGATCGAGCTTGCCTCGGGCGACGATATCTATCGCCTGCCCGCCGATATCAAATCTTCGGGACAGAAATAATCCACCGCGCTTGCGTCCGGCGGTTCGCACGGGCAAGGCGCGGCTGTGACTGAGGCAAGCGAAATCATCCGCATAGCATCGCGCGGCGATGGCGTGACCGCCGACGGGCGGCATGTGCCTTTCGCCGCCCCCGGTGACAGGCTCAATCCGGGCGGCGGGCTGACCTATGGCGCGCATCACGCCGAACCGCCATGCCCGCATTTCCAGCTTTGTGGCGGGTGCCAGTTGCAGCATCTGGACGATGCGACGCTGAAGACCTTTGTGCGGGACCGCATCGTGCACGCGCTGGTCGCGCAGGACGTGCCGCTGCCCGAATTCATGCCGGTGCACATCTCGCCCGCGCATGGCCGCCGCCGGGTCGCGGTGCGTTCGGCATGGGCGGGCAAGCAGTTCCAGCTGGGCTTCAGTTCGGAAAAGAGCCACAGGATCGTCGACCTGAAACAGTGCGACATCATGGCACCCGAACTGTTTGCACTGCTCGAACCGTTGCGCGCATTCCTCGCCCCCCGCATCGGGCCAAAGCGCAATGTCGAGATCAAGCTGGTGCTGATCGATCAGGGGGTCGATGTCCTGATCGAAAACTGGTCGCCCGAAGGGCTCGAAACGCATGAAGCGGTGACCGCGCTGGCCACGACGCACAATCTGGCGCGGCTGTCGACTGACGATGGCTATGGGCCAACGACCTATTGGGAGCCCGAACCGGCAACGATCACGCTTGGCGGCGTGGCGGTCGCCTATCCACCTTATGGCTTTCTGCAGGCGACGCCCGATGGCGAACAGGCGCTGTCGCTCGCGGTGGCGGAAATTGTCGGCGATGCAAGGCTGGTGGCAGACCTGTTTTCGGGCCTCGGCACCTTTGCCTTTGGCGTCGCTTCCGGGCGCAAGGTCTTCGCCGCCGAGGCCGAACGGGCCGCGCTGCTGGCGATGAAGGCCGCTGCGGGCAAGGCCGGATTGCAGATATTCGCCGAGCATCGCGACCTGTTCCGCAGGCCGTTGACGCCCGACGAGCTGAATCGCTTTGCCGCCGTGATCCTCGATCCGCCCAGGGCAGGCGCGCGCGAACAGGTGGCGGAACTTGCAAGAGCGCAGGTGGCGCGGATTGCCTATGTCAGTTGCAACCCCTCCAGCTTTGCCCGCGATGCCAAGGTGCTGATTGCCGGGGGCTACCGGTTGGCGCGGATCTGGCCGGTGGGTCAGTTCCGCTGGTCAACGCATGTCGAACTGGCGGGCGAATTCACCCGCCAGTAGGGTTCAACCGTGGAACACGCCCAATATGGCGTGCAGCACCAGCGCCATCAGCGCCAGCGACGACAGCGCGAACAGCAGAAAGCGGAGCGCAACCTTGTTCACCAGCGACTGCCACAGGCTGTGCGCGATGCGCAGGATCACATAGACCCAGGCGATGGTTGCGTTGAGGCCGTCGCCCTGGCCGATCATCGCGAGCAGCAGCGCGACCGCATAAAACACCGTCGGCGCTTCGTGCAGATGGTTGTAATTATGCGCCTTCCACTGGATGCTTCCGGGAAGCAGTCCTTCCAGTTTCGCTCCCGTCCAGCCGACATCGGCCCCCGGCGTCGCGTCTTTGGGCAATTTGTTGATCGCAGGGATGCGTGTTGCATACATCCATATCCACATCAGCATCGTCCAGCCCGCGAGAACCGCGACCGGTTTCAGGATTTCAGCATGTTCCATAAAATCTCCCTCCCATTTTCATCGCCCCGATTTCATTGCCCCGATCTCATTGCAATGTCGCCAACAGCGCGTGGATGGCCAGAACGACGAGACAGACCGTAGCCAGCACGAAGATGGAAAAACGCACCATCACGACGTTGCGTACCGACTGGTAAACCGAATGGATGATGCGCAGCGCCACATAGGCCCAGGCGAATTTGACCAGCATCGGCGTGACCGCGCCGGTAACCGCAAGGATCAGCACGGTGGCGTAGAATAAGGTCGGCTGCTCCATCAGATGCGCATAATTGTGCGACTTCCAGTTGACCTCGTCGGGCAGCACACCCTCCAAATTCTGGCCGCGCCCGCCCGGCGGCGCATTTTTCATGTCGATCCCGGCTTTGGCGATCGCCGAAAAGCGCGAAATTGCGAGCCATAACAGCATGAAAAGCGACCATGCGACAAGCACGGCGGCAGGAGCGAGTATCGTCCTGTCCATAAGAAAACCCTCCCCGTTTTCGATGACGGGGAGGGTGCTTCAACCGGTGTAAATTGTCAAATGCAACTTATTGGGCGGAACGTTTGCCGATATGATGGACATTGCCGACATCGTTGGCGGCGATGCGGGCATACAGGCTTGCCATCGGCTCGTCCTCGACCACGAAATCCTCGGTCTCGCCAAAACCGTTGAACTCGGTGCGCATCGCACAGCCATAGGCGCCGAGCATGCCGACCTCGATATAGTCACCCGCCTGCACGTCTGCGGGAAGCAGGAACGGGCCTGCCATATAGTCCATGTCGTCGCAGGTCGGGCCGTAGAAAGCGAATTCGCCAATCTCTTCGCTGTCGCTTTCGCGCATCAGTTCGACCGGAAAGCGCCAGCCGACATGCGCGGCATCGAACAGCGCGCCATAGGCCCCATCGTTGATATACAATTCCTGTTCGCGGCGCTTTTCGACGCGGACGAGAAGCGAGGCATATTCGGCGCACAGCGCACGGCCCGGCTCGCACCACAATTCCGCCGAATAGCTGATCGGCAGATCTTCGAAGCTGCGGTGGATGGTTTCGAAATAGGCTTCGAGCGGGGGCGGTTCCATCCCCGGATAGACCGACGGGAAACCACCACCGACATCGACGATGTCGACCGTCACCGACGCTTCGACAATTGCCGCGCGCACGCGCTCCATCGCCTCGGCAAAGGCAAGCGGCGTCATCGCCTGGCTGCCAACATGGAAGGCGATGCCAAGGCTGTCGGCAACCTGACGGGTGGCGACCAGCAGGTCGGCAACCTCGGAGGGTTCGGCACCGAATTTGGAAGCCAGGCTCAGCTTCGCATGGTCCGAAGACACGCGGATACGCACGCACAGTTCCAGATCGGTTGCCGCAACGCCCTGGGTCGCCGTGGCGCGGACAATCTTTTCCAGTTCCTCATGGCTATCGAGACTGAAGGTTTTGACGCCATGATTGTGATAGGCCTGCGCGATCGCCCGTTCGGACTTCACCGGATGCATGAAGCACAGCTTTGCATCGGGCAGGAATTTGTGCACCAGCCGCACTTCGCCCAAAGAGGCGACGTCATAATGCGTGATTCCGGCCTCCCACAGCGTTTCGAGCAGCGCGGGCGAAGGATTGGCCTTCACGGCATAGAGCGAGCGGCCCGGAAACTTCTCGACAAAGAAGCGGGCGGCGCGCGTCGCAGCGTGCGGGCGGAGAAGTGTTACGGGCTCGTCCGGCGCGAGGGCGCGGACTAGGGACGCAGCATCAGGATAGTTGTGCAACTCAAGGGACCCCCAATAGTCTGTTAAACCGATAAATGCGAACAAGGCTGCCTTGCGGTTATTGGAAGTCCCCCTGGGGCAGCGGAGAGCGCCTATATGATTCGGGGGGGAATTTGTAAAGCAAAAATGGGGTCCAATCCTCCCCGGAAGGGGGAGGGGAACCAGCAAAGCTGGTGGAGGGGCACATCAAAGTTCGCATGACGGTGAAGGCAGGAAAGCCCTCCGGTGCCTCTCCACCCCGCCACTTCGTGGCGCGGTCCCCCTCTCCCGTTGGGAGAGGATCAACTCAACCGATCCCGAAACGTCTCCCACCCGAATTCCTTCACACAGCGCAGTTCGTCAGTCTCGCTGTTCCACAGCCAGATCGAGGGCAGGGGGACGCCGTTGAAGGTGGTGGTTTTGACCATCGAATAATGCGCTTGATCGAGGAAGGCGAAGCGTCGGCCGACTTCTGCGGGGACGGGCAGGCGATAGTCGCCGATAATGTCGCCGGCGAGGCAGCTTGGGCCGCCCAGCCGGATTGCTGTGCCTTCGCTGCGCTCACCCAGCATTGCGGGGCGATAGGGGGCTTCGATCACATCGGGCATGTGGCAGGTCGCGCTGATGTCGGTGATACCGATGGGCATGCCGTTGTCAAAGACGTCGAGGATCTCGCCGACCAGTATCCCGGCGTCGAGCGCGATGGCCTCGCCGGGCTCGAGATAGACCTCGCAACCGGTTTCGGCGCGGACTTGCTGAATGAAGGCAATCAACGCCTCGCGCTGGTAATCGGCACGGGTGATATGATGGCCGCCGCCGAAGTTGAGCCATTTGAGCTGGCCGAACCAGGGCGCGATCCTGGGCTTCAGGCCGTCCCATGTGCGTTTGAGCGGTTCGAAATCCTGCTCGCACAGCGTGTGAAAATGCAGCCCCGATACGCCGTCCAGATGCTCCGTTTTTAGCTGGCTGACTGGAAAGCCCAGCCGCGAATGGGGCGAGCAGGGATCATATTTGGCAACCTCACCCTCGGCATGTTCGGGGTTGATGCGCAGGCCGACATCGGTGCTGCCATCCAGAAACTCCGCAAACCGTTTGTGCTGCATCGGCGAATTGAAGATGACATGATCGGAAATGGCCACAATCTCTGCCATGTCCGCCGCCTTATAGCCCGCGCAATAGGTCGCGATTTCACCCTTGTAATGCGCGCGCGCCAGCCGCGCCTCCCACAGCCCGCTGGTGCACACGCCATCGAGATATTCGCCGACGACATCGGCAAGGCTCCACATCGAAAAGGCCTTGAGCGCGGACAAGATCTTCGCCCCCGACCGTGCCTTGACCTCGGCCAGAATGGCAAGATTCCGGCGCACCGCGATTTCATCGACGACAAAGGCAGGCGTCGGCACGCGGTTCAGATCAATTCGGGCAAAAGCCCCGGGGGCGCCAGCTCTTGTTTCCATAACTCTCCTTACCCCCTCCACTTCAGGGGAGGGGCAGCGAGACTTGCGAGCTTGCTCGCTAGTCGCAGCGGGGTGGGGATTTGCAGGCGTAGCGCAGTGCAGACAGCCCCACCCCAACCCCTCCCCTGAAGGGGAGGTGCTTTAATGTCACAATGCCAAAGGCCCGTCCAGTTCCTTCACCTGCCAGGGCAGGCCATGCTCGTTCAGCATTTCCATGAACGGGTCGGGTTTGAACTGTTCCATGTTGAACACGC
>JADLBY010000090.1 GCA_020847445.1 Sphingomonadaceae bacterium
GGAACGTGGGAAACGCACAAATATCCGGGTGTCCGCTCCGACTCCGATCTCTACACCTTTGGCTATCGGTTCAAACCATGGGTCGGCGCGCCGATTGCAAGCGCGGACGAGATACTGAAATATATGGGCGAGGTGATCGACGAAAACGCTATCGGCCCCAATATCCGCTATGGCCACCGCATCACCGCCTGCGCTTGGTCGAGCGCGGACAACCGCTGGACGGTTGAGGCGACCCGGCTGGCGGACGGTTCGACCGCCACATTTACCTGCAACTTCCTGTGGATGTGCCAGGGCTATTACGACCATGAAAAGCCTTATGTTCCCGACTGGGAAGGACTGGACGACTATAAGGGCCAGTTCGTGCATGCGCAGTTGTGGGATCCCAAGACAGACTATGCGGGGAAGCGCATATTGGTGATCGGTTCGGGCGCGACTGCGGCCACCGTCGTCCCCGCCTTTGCCGAAAAGGCCGGGCATGTGACGATGCTGCAGCGTTCTCCGACCTATTTCTTCTGCAGCGAAAACAAGAACGAACTTGCTGACCGGTTGCGCGAAATCGGCATTGACGAACCGACGATCCACCGCGTCGTCCGCGCGCAGATCATGTACGATCAGGACATGATGACCAGGCGCTGCCAGACCGAGCCCGAAGTCGTGTTCGAGGAATTGAAGGAACTGGTGCGCGCCTTTACCGGCAAGCCCGATTTCGAATTCGAACCGCATTTCACGCCCAAATATCGCGTCTGGCAACAGCGGCTGGCCTTCTGCCCCGAAGGCGATGTGTTCCGCGCGGCGGTCGAGGGCAAGGTCACCGTCGTCACCGACACCATCGACCGCTTCACCGAAAAGGGCGTGCGCACCGCTTCCGGCGAGGAGATCGAGGCCGATATCATTGTCGCCGCCACCGGTTTCCGCCTGTCGGTCATGGGCGACATTCCGTTCAGCGTCGATGGCAAGCCGGTCAACTGGAACGATACCGTCACCTATCGCGGCATGATGTTCACCGGTGTGCCCAACATGGCCTGGGTGATGGGCTATTTCCGCGCCAGCTGGACCTTGCGGGTCGACATGATGGGTGATTTCGTCTGCAATCTTCTGAATCATATGGACAAGATTGGCGCGAAGCGGGTCGAGGTGCAATTGCGGCCGGAGGATGCAGGCATGCCGCTTTCGCCCTGGATCGAGGCGGATAATTTCAATCCCGGCTATCTGATGCGCGGGCTCGACCAGCTGCCGCGCCGCGGGGACAAGCCCGAATGGCGGCATAACCAGGATTATTGGGCGGAAAAGGATCAGATTCCCCGCACCGATCTGACCGCCGCCGAATTCAAATATAGCTGACGCGCTTCAACACAGGACAGACAGCCATGCAAATCCCCGCCCATCTTGCCCAGACGATTGTCGACTCGCACGCCTATGCCGCGGGCGATCCGGTCGATCAGGCCTTCCGGACCATCCGCGCCGAAATGCCGCTTGCCGTGGCGGAGCCGGAGGGAATGGAACCCTTTTGGGTGGTCAGCCGCCATGCCGACATCATGACGGTCGAAAAACAGCCCGAGATCTTTCACAATGGCGAAAAATCGACCTTCCTGACGCTCAAGGAAATGGAGCCGATGGTGCGCTTCATCACCGGCGGCGAGCCCAATCTCGTCCGCAGCCTCGTCTCGCTCGACGGGCAGGAGCACAAGGATCTGCGCGCCGTCGTCTTCCCCTCGGTAACGCCCAAGGCGCTGCGCGGACTGGAGGAAGATATCCGCAAGATCGCCAAAAGCTTTGTCGCGCAGATGCTGGACAAGGCACCCGAATGCGATTTCGCGACCGATGTTGCCTTCCTCTATCCGCTGCGCGTGATCATGACCGTGCTTGGCGTGCCGCAAGAGGATGAGGCCTTCATGCTCAAGCTGACGCAGGAACTGTTCAGCAGCGCCGACCCCGAACTCAATCGCGACCGCAAGGAAGTGAACCCCGCCGAGGCGCTCGACGGGCTGCGGCGGACGATGGAGGATCTGGAGGCCTATTTCGGTATCGTCACCGAGAAATTCCGTGCCAACCCGACTGAACAGGTCAACAGCCTGATCGCCAATGCAAAGGTCAATGGCGAATATCTCAACCGTCGCCAGCTGATGGGTTATTACATCATCGCCGCGACCGCCGGGCACGACACCACGTCGAACACTACGGCCGGGGCGATGTGGGCGCTGGCCGAGCGCCCCCATCTGTTCGCGCAACTCAAGGCCGATCCGTCAAAGGTGAATGCCTTTGTCGAGGAATCGATCCGCTGGGTGGTGCCGGTGAAGCATTTCATGCGCAGCGCGGTGCAGGATACCGAGGTGGCCGGCCAGCAGATCAAGGCGGGGGACTGGATGATGCTGTCCTATCAATCGGCCAACCGCGACGAAGCGGTGTTCGACGATCCCTACGACTATCGCATCGACCGCGAACCCAACCGGCAGATCGCCTTTGGCTATGGCGCGCATGTCTGCCTTGGCCAGCATCTGGCGCGGATGGAAATGCGGATTTTGTGGGAGGAGCTTTTGCCGCACCTCAAATCGATCGAACTGGCGGGCACGCCGCAACGGACGATTTCCAATTTCGTCTGCGGGCCCAAACATGTCCCCATCCGTTTCACGCTGAACTGAGATGGCGGCACCGTTCAAACGCTATCGCTGCAGCTATTGCGGGCAGGAATATGACGAAGCCGATGGCTGGCCGGATGATGGCATCGCGCCGGGCACGCGCTGGGAGGATGTGCCGGACGACTGGTTCTGCCCGACCTGTGGTGCGGAAAAGGCCGATTTCCGGAAGATCGAGATCGACTGATCAGGCGGCGTGTTGCGCCTTGCCAACCGCGACTTCCATGAATTGTGGCTTTGTCGTCGGCGGATGGATCAACACCACATTGCCGTTCTTGCCTGCGGGGCCGGGGTCGATACGCATCCCGGCGGCGGCCAGCGCATAGGATGATGCCCGGTGCCGCGTGCACAGGCCCCCCGCTCCGTCGCTGACCAGCGGGGTTTCAAATTCGACGCCGATGGTCGCATCCTGCGAACGGGTAACGGTACAGATGACGAGCTGCCCGCCGGTAAGGTCGAGCACCAGATCGGTTCCGACCGGAACGCCGACCAGCCCTTCGATACGGGCGCCGGTTTTGGACAGGTCGCGCAGCAGTGCCTCATAGCGATGGTCGTCGTGAATGATGCCGATGCGGCGATAGACCGAACGGCGTTCCGACCGGTGCCGGTCGGGGCCGTCGGGTTCGATCCGGAATTCGCCCGACTGCATGCGTTCGACGATGACTTCCTGCTTCAGCGCCTTGGAATAAATCCAGCCCTGGATCAGCCGCGCCCCTTTGGACTTCACCAGATCGAGCTGGTCAAAGGCTTCGACGCCTTCCACCGTGACTTCCATGCCCAGCGCGTCGGACAGGCCGATGATGGCGGCGATGATCTTGTCGCTATTCTGGTCGGATAGCGTGCAGCTGTCGACAAAGCTGCGATCGACCTTCAATTTGTCAAAAGGCGCCGAACGCAGATAGCTGAGCGAAGAATAGCCGGTGCCGAAATCGTCCAGTGCCAGGCGGATACCAAGGCTTTTCAGTACCTTGAAGGTTTCTTCGACCGTCTCGCTGTCGCCCATGAAGACGCTTTCGGTCAGCTCCAGTTCCAGACGGTCGGGGTCGAGTCCGGAGCTTTGCAGCGCTTCGGTCACGATATCGACCAGATCATTATGGGCGAATTGCACGGCCGAAACATTCACCGCCACGCGAACCGATTTCGGCCATTGCATGGCGTCGCGGCAGGCGCGGTTCAGCGCCCATTCGCCCAGCTTGATGATCAGGTCGGACTCTTCGGCGATCGGGATGAATACATTGGGTCCGATGGCACCGCGTTCGGGATGGGTCCAGCGCATCAGCGCTTCGAAGGTCACCACCATATTGTCTTCGGTGCGCACGATAGGCTGATAATGGAGTTCCAGCGCGTCATTGGCCAGCGCCAGGCGAAGATCCTCCTCGATGATCCGGCGTTCCTCTGCCTCGTCCTTCAGATCGGCAGAATAGAAACGGAACTGCCCGCGCCCGCCATTTTTGGCCGCGTAAAGCGCAAGGTCGGAGTTGTGGATCAGATCGTCCTTGTGCACACCGTCATAGGGCGAAATTGCGACGCCTATCGACGTGCCGATCGTCGCCCGCTTGTCTTCGATGACATAGGGTTGCGACACGATCTGGATGATTTTGCCCGCCAGTTCGCCCAGCTTGCCGCGATCGTCCAGATCGGGAAGGATGATCTGGAATTCATCGCCGCCAAGGCGACCGACCTCGCCGCGCGCGCCGACGACGCGTTCGATGCGGGTTGCGACCTGCTTGAGCAGATTGTCGCCCGCCATATGGCCCAGCGTATCATTGACATGCTTGAACCGGTCGAGGTCGAGCATCACCAGCGCGCAGGCGCGTCCGGATGATTTATATGCCGACAGGATCGATTCGAGCCGCTTGTTCATGCGGTGGCGGTTGGCCAGTCCGGTCAGCGAGTCGAATTCCGCCATGCGCGAATCCTCAAGCTGGCGAAGATATTCGGTGGTCACATCCTTCGCGCTGCCGCGATAGCCCTGAAACGCCCCCGAGGCGTCGAATTTGGGATGGCCGGATATCGTCCACCACAATTGCTTGCCGCCATGGCGCGAACGGCTGGCGTTCACGCGGACGACAAGATCGTTGATCTTGTTCTTGGCCGTCAGCTGGAAATTCAGCGGGCGGGCAGGCGAACCGCTTGGGTCGTCCGGATCGGTTTCGAACAGGCCAACTAGCGGTTTTTCAATGACTTCTTCGATCGGGCGCTCAAGGCTGTCAAAGGCATTTTCCGAAAGATAGATCAGCCGCCCTTCGGCATCGGTGGCCCACAGCCAGCCAATGCCCGCGCGCTCGAAATCGTCGAGCAGTTCGAGGCGCTTCGACGCATCGGCTATCCGGATCGCCGACGCCGCGCGGGATCCATCGTGAGATCCCGTCAAGCCACCGCTCCAGTTTCGCAAGATATTCTTCACAACCAGCATCCGATCGACGGACCTTCCGGGTCCGAAAAAACGCCTCCATTTGCCCTTTTCCTAACGAATTTTGGTTAACGAACGGCTAAGTTCCGGGATCGGTCCGGTCGGCTGTCTGTCAGATCGCATTCACCGGCAGACGCAGATAGACATGCCCGCCGGGCGCAGGCGGTGGCATCGCGCCGGCACGGATGTTGACCTGCAGCGACGGCAGGATCAGCTGGGGTGCCTCCAACGTCTTGTCGCGGGCGGTGCGCATCGCGACGAAGTCGGCTTCGCGCACGCCATCATGCACATGGATATTGGCTGCCCGCTGGTCGGCCACCGTGGTTTCCCAGCGATAATCGGTCCGGCCCGCAGGCAGGTAATCATGGCCGACAAAGATGCGGGTCGAAGGCGGCAGATCGAGTATCTTGCGGATCGAGCGATAGAGCGTCGCGGCGTCGCCGCCGGGGAAGTCGGCGCGTGCGGTGCCGTAATCGGGCATGAAAAGCGTATCGCCGACAAAGGCAGCATCGCCGATCAGATAGGTCACACAGGCAGGGGTGTGGCCCGGCGTGTGCAATATGCCGATCGAAAGCGCACCCAGCGGCAGGCGCTCGCCTTCGCTGACGAGGCGACCAAAGGCGCTGCCATCGGGGGGCACGTCATCGGCTTCGAACAGGGCGCCGAACACGCGTTGCACCTGCCTGATCTCCGAACCGATGACGATCGGCGCGCCCGTCTGTTCGTGCAGATAATGCGCTGCCGAAAGGTGGTCGGCATGCGCGTGGGTTTCGAGCAACCATTCGAGCGCCAGCTCCTCCTGGTCCATAAAGCGCAACAGCGCATCCGCCGACCGGGTCGAGGTGCGCCCGTTGCGCGGGGTGAAATCGAGCACAGGGTCGATGATCGCCGCCTTCTTGCTGGCGGGGTCGTGCACGACATAGCTCACCGTGAAGGTGTCGGGATCAAAAAATGCCTGAACATGCGGGTTCATGAGTCGTCTCCTTATCGCCTATATATTAGCACTTGCTAAATTAGATTCAATGCATATAATGGCGCCATGTTCGATTTGGCTCGCTTCGACCTCGGTCTGTTCGAGGAAAGTGCCGGACGTGCGGCAACGCTGCTCCGGCTGCTGGGGAATGAAAAAAGGCTGATGGTGCTGTGCCAGCTTTCCGACGGCGAACTGGCTGTCGGCGAGATGCAGCGTCGCGTCGACCTGTCGCAATCCGCGCTGTCCCAGCATCTTGCCTTGCTGCGCGAGGAAGGCATCGTCTCGACCCGCCGCGAGAGCCAGACGATTTACTACCGCATCGCCGATCATGGCGCGCTGCGGATTATCGAAACGCTGGCGGAGCTGTTCTGCCCGCCTGAAATGAGGAAAGCGCCATGACGGCAAATTTGCACAAACTTTCACCGCAACAGGTGCATGAACGGCTCGAGGCCGGACGCGCGGTGCTGGTCGATATCCGCGAGCCTGACGAATATGCCCGCAGCCACATCAGGGGCGCGCAATCGCACCCGCTGTCCGCGTGGGAAAATGCGCATCTTTCGATCGATCCCGATGCCGATGTCATCTTCACCTGCCGTTCGGGAATGCGCACCGCGGGCGCCTGCGACCGGCTGGCGGCCCGCGTGTCGGGGGATGCCTTTGTGCTCGATGGCGGGCTTAACGCCTGGGTGAAAGCCGGTCTGCCGGTTGTGGCCAATGCCAAAGCACCGCTTGAAATCATGCGGCAGGTGCAGATCGCCGCCGGGTCGCTGGTGCTGATCGGCGTGCTGCTTGGCCTGGCCGTCACGCCAGCATGGTTCGGGCTTTCGGCCTTTGTCGGCGCCGGGCTGACCTTTGCCGGCGTAACCGGCTTTTGCGGCATGGCGCGGCTGTTGATGCTGATGCCCTGGAACCGGGCAATCGCCGCCTGAAATGGGGTGGGAGGCGCTCCTGCTCGCCAGCCTTGGTGGCGCGCTGATCGGGCTGCTGCTTACGCTGTTTGGCGGCGGCGGCTCGGTGCTTGCGACCCCGTGGCTGATCTATGTGGTCGGCGTGGTCGATACCCATGCCGCGATCGGCACGTCTGCGGCGGCAGTGGCGGTGAATGCCGCGACCGGGCTTGCGGCGCAGGCGCGGGCGGGCCGGGTCAAAGGGCCCTGTGCGGTCACCTTCGGCATAGCAGGGCTGTTGGGGTCGCTTGCCGGGGCGCAGTTCGCCAAGCAGGTCGATGGTCAGGCGCTGCTGACATGGTTCGCCTTTGCGATGATTGCGATTGCGATTTCGATGCTGATCCCCAAGAAAAGCGCGGGCGATCCCAATGTCCATCTGACACCACCGATGGTATTGAAACTTGCACCGCTTGGCCTGATCGCCGGGTTGGCGGCGGGATTTTTCGGGATTGGCGGCGGGTTTCTGATCGCGCCGGGGCTGATGGCTTCGACCGGGATGACACTCGCCAATGCCAGCGCGTCGTCGCTGGTGTCGGTAACGCTGTTCGGCAGTGCGACCAGCCTGTCCTACGCCGTGTCGGGCCAATTGCTGTGGCCGTTGTTCGGCGCGCTGGTGCTCGGCGGAGGGCTGGGGACGCTGCTCGCCATTCCGCTCGCCAAAGGTCTGGAGCGGCGTGCCACGCTGGCGCGCACCCTGTTCGCGCTGATGGTGATTGCCGTCGCGCTGTTCATTCTGCTGAACCGGCCCTAGGCCCTTGTCGGGTCATCCGGCCACCAGGCCGTGTCGGGCATGTCGCTTGATACGCGGCTCGGAAAGGCGGGCGATCGCTTTTCGAGAAACGCCGCCACGCCTTCATGCACATCCGCACCCTTGCCCAGTGCGATGTTCAGCGGGGCATCGACGGCCAGCGCGCCCGACGGGTCGGCGTCAGACCCAAAACGCCAGAGCAGGCGGCGGGTGAGCGCCACCGCGACCGGCGAAGTATTTGCGGCAATTTCCATCGCCAGTTCCCTTGCCCGCGCGTCGAGCTGTTCGGCCGGGCAGATTTCGGTGAGCAGGCCTTTTTCCAGCGCCTCGCTTGCGGGCACCAGGGCACCGGTCAGGCACCATTTCAACGCCTGTGACAGCCCGACGATCTGCGGCAGGAACCAGGCGGACCCCGCCTCCGGCACCAAACCCCGGCGGGTGAAAACGCAACCGAATTTGGCGGTGTCGGCGGCAATGCGGATGTCGCAGGGCAGCGTCAGCGTCAGGCCGACCCCGGCGGCCGAACCGTTGAAGGCGACGATCGACGGTTTGCGGCAGTTCATGACGGCGGCGATGAAATTGGCGTTCCGGCCCTCGTTCCGGCCACCGAAATTCCGGGCGCCTTCGCCGCTTTCGGTGTCAAAGGCGCCCGCCCCGGCCGATACGTCCGCGCCTGCGCAAAATACGCGGCCCAGCGCGCTCAATATCACCACGCGGATCGTATCATCGGCATCTGCATGGTCGAACGCGGCGGCCAGTTCGGCCCCCATCGTCGCGGTATAGGCGTTCATCGCCTCGGGCCGGTTGATTCGTACCCAAAGGATCGGGCCATCCTGTTCGACAACCAATGTGGTGCTTGCCTGCATATGCTCAAGCCTCCTCGATCTTGACCGGCATCGCGGTGAAACCATGCAGGAAGGGGCTGGCGAGCCGGGTCGGTTTGCCCTGCGGGACGATGCGACCGGGCAGCTTCACGATCTGGTCGATCACGGCCTGCAATTGCACCTCGGCCAGTCGTGCGCCGACGCAGCGGTGGATGCCATGGCCAAAGCCGATATGCCGCCGCGCATTGTCGCGGCCCACATCGAAGCGTTCGGCATCGGGAAAGACGGTCTCGTCGCGGTTGGCCGAGATATACCACATCACGACTTTCTCGCCCGCCCGGATGCGCTGCCCGCCCAGATCGGTATCCGCAAGCGCGGTGCGGCGCATATGGGTAACCGGCGATTGCCAGCGGATAATTTCCTGCGCGGCGTTGGGGATCAGCGACGGGTCGGTGCGCAGCCTTGCCAGTTCGGCCGGATATGTGTCGAACGCTTCGACCAGGGCCGACATCGAATTGCGCGTGGTATCGTTGCCGCCGACAATCAGCAGCGCGATATTGGCGATGCGCTCCATCGCCTCCATATTGCCCATGGCTTCCGAATGAACCATGCGACTGAGCAGGTCGTCGGTCGGCGGCTGGCCCCGGCGTGCATCGAGTTCCCTGTCGAACCGCGCGAGCATCTCGCCCATTTGCACCAGGAACTGGACGCGATGTTCCTCGTTGAGATTGTCCTCCGACACGCTGCTTGCCCAATCCGACCAGCGTTTGAGATCGCGCCATTCGTCGAATGGCATGTCGAACAATATGCACAACATGCCGAGCGTCAGCGGCAGCGAGACGCGCTCGACCCAGTCAAATTCCTCACCGCGCGGCAGTTCGGCAAAAAGCTTTTCGGTGCGCGCGCGGACCAACGCTTCCAGTTTGATGATCTGGCTCGGGCTGAAGGCCGGAGCGATGACCCGGCGTTGGGCGGTGTGGATCGGTGGGTCCTGCGCGATGAAGTTCGGAAACCCCACTCCGTTCACCGCTTCGGCGATGGTGATGTTGCCCAGGTCCCAGCGAGAGCTGAAGACATCGTGGCGTAGTTCGACTTCCTGCACCAGCGCGTGCGTTACCACCGACCAATATGCCCCGAACGGGCTTTCAGGGCGCCAACTGATCGGGGCATCGGCGCGAAGTCTGGCAAAGGGCTCGCGCCATGTGTCTTCGGTGTAGAGCGCGTTGGCGCTGACCTCGAACGGGTTGATCGGGCGGCTGTCTGCAATTGTTGCCATGGTTCAGGCCTCCTCCAACTGGCGCGGCTGCACGGGCAGGGCACCGCCGCCGGCCGCCGCGCGCTTCGCACCCCTGGCCAGTTCCTTGCCCAGGGCGCGGACATAATGGTCGAAGTCGAGCTGGATCGTGTGCCGCCGCGCCGCATAATATTGGCCGGTATAATAATCCTCGTCTGCGGCGATGATCCGGCGCATCTCGTCTGCGGGCGGCGGCGCATATTCGCCCGCCAGATAGGCCGCGACCAGCTTTGACTGCTGCTCGGCGAAATTGACCAGCGTCGGCAGCGGCTGGGCCAGCCCCATATAGAACAGGTCGGGCACACCGGGCTTCATGATCCGTTTGAACAGCGGCGGCGGGCGGTTGTCGCTGTCTGCGGTGTAGGCGGGATCGTCAAAGAAGGGAAAGCTGATGTCATAGCCAGTGGCCCAGATGATCAGGTCAATCTTTTCGCGGCTGCCATCGGTGAACACCACCCCGTCGCCGTCGAGCCGTTCGACCGCGGGCTTCATGTTGATATCGCCCGATCCCGCGCGAACCAGGAATTCGCCAGATACGGTGCCATGGCTTTCAAACGGGCCGATTTCGGGTTCGGGCAGGCCATAGTCGCTCATCCTGCCGACCAGCTTGCGCACCATCCGGCCGCCGAGCCATTGCTTGATCCCCTTGGGCAGCCATGCCGGGGCCGGGTTCTTGTCGAGCGGTTGTCCCTGATAATATTTGGGGAAGATCCAGACGCCGCGCCGTGTCGACACAAAAAGCTTGTCCGCCATCGGACGCTGCGACAATTCGCTGGCGATATCCATCGCGCTGTTGCCCATGCCGACAACCAGCACCCGCTTGCCGATACAGTCGAACGGTTCGAACGGGGTGCGATACTGGTGCGAGTGGATTTGCGCACCATCGAAATGCCCAGGATAGTCCGGGATGCGCGCTGCCCAGTGATGGCCATTGGCGACGGCGAGCGCGTCATAATGCCTTGTCTCGCCGGTCGACAGCGTCACATCCCAGCCGCCACCGTCGCGCCGTTTTGCCTTTTCGACACGGGTGTTGAAGCGGATATGCGGACGCAGGCCGAAATGGTCGACATAATCGTGGAAATAGCGGAGCAGCTGCGAATGGTGCGGATAATCCGGCCATTCGGCAGGAACCGGATAATCCTCAAACGCCAGCCGCCATTTTGACGTGTCGATATGCAGGCTCTGGTAACAGGCCGACATGCCATTGGGGTTGTTGTAATACCAGGTGCCGCCAATATCGTCCGACGCCTCAAAGATGTCGAACGGGATGCCATAGTCCTGCAACCGCTTGGCGGTCGTGAAACCGGAACATCCGGCACCGATGATGCACACCCTCGGCTTGGTATCGGGGGCCAGGTTCATGTCATTCTCTCCTCCCCGCAAGCGGGCTCCGGAGTGACTATGTTTAATCGTACGATTAAAGTCTAGCCCTTACGGACAATTCCCGACGCCGGGCGATGGTGGCCAGCCGCATCAGGTTTCACCCGGACCGTCGCTGCGCCATATTGCTTCGGCGTGCCCCTTGGCCTATCGTCCACCCATCCCCGGGGAGCCTGCTGTGGCTGAGAGGGATGGGTAAGCTCCATCCGACCCGTTGAACCTGAACCTGTTAGCACAGGCGGAGGGAGGGAGCGGCTTCATCAGCAATCCGCCCTTTCTCCGTCGATTTGGAGACGAGACATGGGCGACGCCCCCGCACGCACCGAACAACCCGCAGTCACCACCGGCGCGATCCGCGGGTCGAAAAAGATCCATGTCGGCCCGCTGAAGGTCGCGATGCGCGAGATCCATCTCGAACCATCGAGCGGCGAACCGCCGGTGCGCGTCTATGACACCAGCGGCCCCTATACCGACCCGCAGGCGCAGATCGACATTGCACAGGGCCTGCCCGAATTGCGCCGCGACTGGATCGTCGCGCGCGGCGATATCGAGGAAGTGACGCAACGCGAAGTGCGGCCCGAGGATAATGGCCAGCTTGGCCCCGACCGCAGCGGCGGCGTCGCGCCCTTTCCCAATGTCCGGCAAAAGGTGCTGCGCGCGAAGCCCGGCATGAATGTCAGCCAGATGCACTATGCAAGGCGCGGGATCATCACCCCCGAAATGGAATATGTGGCGGAACGCGAGAATCTCGGCCGCGAGCAGTCTTTCGTGCTTGCCCTCGCGAAGGCGAGGGACGGCGAAAGCTTTGGGGCCGCGATCCCCGATTATGTGACCCCCGAATTCGTGCGGGACGAGGTTGCCCGGGGCAGGGCGATCATCCCGTCGAACATCAACCACCCCGAAAGCGAGCCGATGGCGATCGGGCGCAATTTCCTCGTCAAGATCAACGCCAATATCGGCAATAGCGCGGTGGCCAGCGACGTCGCCAGCGAAGTCGACAAGATGGTCTGGTCGATCCGCTGGGGCGCGGACACGGTGATGGACCTTTCGACCGGCCGCAACATCCACGACACGCGCGAATGGATCATCCGCA
>JADLBY010000091.1 GCA_020847445.1 Sphingomonadaceae bacterium
AGGTCCTCCTTACGCGTGCCGCTCTTCAGGATGTCCATCGCAGGGAAGATGCGCTTGTCGGCAACCTTGCGATCAAGCACGATTTCCGAATTGCCGGTGCCCTTGAATTCTTCGAAGATCACTTCGTCCATACGGCTGCCGGTATCGATCAGTGCGGTGGCAATGATCGACAGCGAACCGCCTTCTTCGATATTGCGCGCAGCACCGAAGAAGCGCTTGGGGCGTTGCAAGGCGTTGGCATCCACACCGCCGGTCAACACCTTGCCCGATGACGGAACAACAGTGTTGTAGGCGCGGCCCAGACGCGTGATCGAGTCGAGCAGGATGACGACATCATGCTTATGCTCGACCAGACGCTTCGCCTTTTCGATCACCATTTCGGCGACCTGGACGTGGCGGGTGGCGGGCTCGTCAAAGGTCGAGGACACAACCTCGCCCTTCACGCTGCGTTGCATGTCGGTAACTTCCTCGGGGCGCTCGTCGATCAGCAGGACGATCAGGAACACTTCCGGGTGATTATCGGTGATCGCCTTGGCGATATTCTGCAGCAACACCGTCTTGCCGGTGCGCGGCGGCGCAACGATCAGTGCGCGCTGGCCCTTGCCCTGCGGGCTGATGATGTCGATCACCCGTGCCGACTTGTCCTTGACGGTCGGGTCGAGCGTATCGAGCTTCAGCTTCTCGTCAGGATAAAGCGGCGTCAGATTGTCGAAATTGACGCGGTGGCGAACAGCGTCGGGATCGTCGAAATTCACCTTCAACACCTTGGTCAGCGCGAAATAGCGCTCGCCATCCTTGGGCGCGCGGATTTCCCCTTCCACGGTGTCGCCGGTGCGCAGGCCATATTGGCGCACCATATTGGGCGAGACATAGATGTCGTCGGGCCCGGCGAGATAATTGGCATCGGGCGAGCGCAGGAAACCGAAACTGTCGGGCAGCACCTCGATCGTGCCTTCGCCGGTAATCTGCTCGCCATCTTCGGCCATCTCTTTCAGGATGGCGAACATCAGATCCTGCTTGCGCAGCGTCGATGCGCCCTCGATCTCCAGCTCTTCGGCCATCGAGACGAGTTCGGCAGGTTTTTTGTTTTTGAGGTCTTTTAAATGCATGTGCGTTTTCCGCTGGAAAATAGACTGCCGGAACGAAAAGCTGCCGGCTGGATAGGGATAAGGTCGATGGCGCTGTCGTTGAAAAGAGGAATGCGCCTCACGCCCAGGACGGGCTTGGCCTTCAATTAGGCCTTCGGGGTCCAATAGTCAATGCAGGTCAGAAAGGCTTGGCGACCACAAGGATCACGATAATCGCCGCCGCAATGCCGGGCACTTCGTTCAGGATGCGCAGTTTTTTGCCCTCGATAGGGCGCTCTCCCGCTGCCAGTTTCCTGGCATAACCGACCATCCAGCCATGATAGGCGGATAGCCCCAGCACCGCGAGCAGCTTGGCGTGGAACCAGCCCTCGCTGAATGCGGAAATGTGCCAGGCAAGCAGAAGCCCGACGACCCAGACGACCACCATCGACGGATTGAGGATGATCCGCACCAGCCGACGCTCACGCTCCACCCAACGCGCGGCCTCCTCCGATCCCTCGGCGCTTTCCTGATGATAGATGAAGAAGCGCGGCAGCATGAACAGACCCGCCATCCAGAAAATCACGAAAATGATGTGCGCTGATTTAAGCCAGAAATAGAGCAATGCGATGGTTTCCGTCATTATCAATGCCCAAGTTCGTCATTCCCGCGAAGGCGGGAACCCATCACCTGTCGCTGAAATTTACCCCGCTGGAGATAGACCCCCGCCTTCGCGGGGGTGACGAAGGTCGGAGCAGTGGGTTTAGCGCGAGCCGCGCACCAAGTTAAGCAGCTTTTCGACATGCGCAATGGGCGTGTGCTGTAAAATGCCATGGCCGAGGTTGAAAATATGCGGTCGGCTTTCAAACGCGCCCATGATCCGGGCGACCGCAGTTTCCAGCGCCTCGCCCCCGGCCATCAGTGCCAGCGGATCGAGATTGCCCTGCACCGGCAAGCCTTCGGGTAAAGAGGAACTGGCCCAGACCGGATCGACGGTTTCATCCAGCCCCACAGCGTCGGGGCGGACCTCGCGGGCATAGGCAGGCAGTTTACCGCCTGCGCCTTTGGGGAAGCCGATAATCGGCGTTTGCGGATGCCGTTCGCGCAACGCCGCCACGATCGCCGCATTGGGTGCAATCACCCAGCGTTCGAACTGTGCGGGCGAAAGCGACCCCGCCCAGCTGTCGAACAGTTGCACCGCATCGACACCGGCCTCGATCTGTTTTGAAAGATAGTCGATTGTCGTTGCCGTTATGGCGTCAACCAGTTCGCCAAATCGTTGCGGGTCCGAATAGGCCTGCGCACGCGTCTCCGCATGATCCTTGCTGCCCTGTCCTGCCACCATATAGGTCGCGACGGTCCAGGGGCTGCCTGCAAAGCCCAGAAAGGTGGTTTCGGCGGGCAGGCTGCTGCGCACCTTGCGCACGGTTTCGTAGACCGGTTCCAGCCGTTCTGGCGCAGGGGTGAAATCGCGCCAGTCATTTTCCGACAGCCTGGGTGCCAGCCGCGGGCCTTCGCCGGTTTCGAACCACAGATCCTGCCCCATGGCGTGGGGAACGACAAGGATATCCGAAAACAGGATCGCGCCATCGAAACCGAAGCGGCGGATCGGCTGCAGCGTGATCTCGCAAGCGGCATCGCTGTCATAGGCGAGTTCGAGGAAACCGCCTTTCTGCGCCCGCAATTCGCGATATTCGGGCAGATAGCGCCCGGCCTGACGCATGAGCCATATCGGGGGCACATCGAACCTTTGCCCTTGCAGGACGGCGAGGAGTTTTTGGCTGGGCCGTTCGGTTGCCATGCGCGAATCCAATAAACAAATAATAGATATAAGGATGATGAAATATGATGTGCTGTGGGCAAGTGTGGCCCTTAGGCACATATCTTTCTTTTGCCAACAGATTGACTCTGGAGGTTGCTGTCAGGCTGACGATTCGCGGATCGCTATTCCCGTTATTCACAGGCTGTGGATTGGGCTTTCCGGCTGTGGATGGACTGTGCCCGAATCCGGAAGAGAGTCCGGACGCGATGGGCATGAATCGCCTCCCCATTTTCATCCCTTGATTTATCCCCAACCAGCCCACAAAGCTGTGCGCGAGGGACATTTCATTGCACAGTCGCATCCATCTTCACCTGCTGTCGGATTCTACCGGCGAAACGCTGGAAAATATCGCCAAGGCCGCGCTCGCCCAGTTCGACGAAGTCGATGTGGTCAAGCATTTCTGGCCGATGGTGCGCTCCGAAGCGCATCTGGATCGTATCCTGGTCGATGTCGCCTCCAACCCGGGGCTGGTGCTGTTCACGCTGGTCAATGGTGCAATGCGGCAAAAGCTGGAGGCCCGCTGCCGGGCACTCGGGCTTCCCACCGTTGCCGCGCTCGATGCCGTTACCGATGCGCTGTCGGGGATATTGGGGCAGCAGGCCAAGGCGCGGCCGGGGCGGCAGCACGCGCTCGATGCCGCCTATTTCGCACGCGTCGAAGCGATCCAATATACGATCGCGCATGATGACGGGCTCAACCATCATGAATGGGAAGAGGCGGATATCGTGCTGGCGGGGGTGTCGCGCACCTCGAAAACCCCGACGAGCATCTATCTCGCCAATCGCGGCTACAGGACCGCGAACATCCCGCTGGTCCCCGAATCGCCGCCGCCGCCCGCGCTCTATACGCTCAAGCATCCGATGGTCGTCGGATTGGTGACGAGCGCGGACCGGCTGGTGCAGGTGCGGCGCAACCGGCTGTTGTCGCTCAATCAGGCACCCGACACCGATTATGTCGCAGAGGACAAGGTGAAGGCGGAAATCGCCTTTGCCCGGCGCATTTTTGCCGACAATGGCTGGCCGGTGATCGATGTTACCCGCCGGTCGATCGAGGAAAGCGCGGCAGCGATCATCAACCTGTATAACGAACGCAACAGCCAGGATGGAACCAAGGCGACAGAGGGCGCGCCGTGACTCGGCTGATCCTCGCTTCGACAAGCCGGGCGCGCAAGCAGATACTTGAAAATGCCGGACTGCGGTTTGACGCCATGGCGCCGATGGTCGACGAGGAGACCTATCGGCACAGCCTTGGCGCGAACGGCGTGAAACCGCGCGACATCGCCGATGCGCTTGCCGAGGCCAAGGCAGTCCGGCTGTCGGTCAGATTTCCCGACGCGCTGGTGATCGGCGCGGACCAGATGCTGGCACTCGATGACGGCACGATGCTCGACAAGCCCGAAAGCGTGGAGATCGCCAGAGCCCAGCTGTCGCAAATGGCCGGGCAGAGCCACCGGCTTTTCAGTGCTGTGGTGCTGGCGCAGGGCGGCAATCCGGTCTGGCGCCATGTCGGGACGGTGCGGATGCATGTCCGCCCGCTGAGTCCCGCCTTTATCGACGATTATGTGACGCGGAACTGGGATTCGATCCGGCACTGTGTCGGCTGCTACCAGATCGAGGCGGAGGGCGCGCAGCTGTTCAACCGGATCGACGGCGATCATTTCGATATCATGGGGTTGCCGCTCCTGCCCTTGCTGGCCTATCTGCGCGAGCGAAAGGAAATGCCGTCATGACGCTCTATGCCGAAGTGATCGGCGATCCGATCAAGCATAGCAAATCGCCCCTGATTCACGGTTTCTGGCTGAAAAAGCTGGGGATCGTCGCGGATTACCATGCGCACCACGTGCCCGCCGAAGGGTTGGGCGATTATTTTGCGACCCGCCGGGCCGATCCCGACTGGCGCGGGTGCAACATCACCCTTCCGCACAAGATCGCCGCGCTCGATCATGTCGCCGACCCCGGCGGGGTGCGGCAGTCGATCGGCGCGATCAACACCGTCTTTCGCGGCGAGAAGGGCGAACTGGTCGGCACCAATACCGATGCGGCGGGTTTCTTTGCGCCGATTGCCGATGATGAATGGGCGCACCGCGATGCGATCGTCATCGGCGCGGGCGGCGCGGCGCGGGCGATCCTGTTTGCACTGGCGCAGGCCGATATCGGTTCGGTGACGGTTCTGGCGCGCAGCCCGCTGAAGGCGGCGGCGCTGCTCAGCCATTTCGGACTGAAAGGGCAGGTTCTCAAGATGGACGCGCCCTTGCCAGCGGCCGAACTGCTGGTGAACTCCAGTCCGCTGGGAATGGTCGGGCAGCCGCCACTCGATATCGACCTGTCGCCGCTTCCCGATAATGCGGTGGTCTACGATGTGGTGTATACGCCGCTTGAAACGGGGCTGCTCGCGCGGGCGCGCGACCATGGTCTCGATACCGTCGACGGGCTCGACATGCTCATCGGCCAGGCCGCCTTTGCCTTTGAACTATTCTTCGGTCAGGCGCCCCCCGCCGATTGCGAAGACGAATTGCGGGCATTGCTGCTCAAATGACGGATAAGGCCAAACGTCCGCTGATAATCGGACTGACGGGATCGATTGCCATGGGGAAATCGACCGTTTCGCAAATGTTCGTCGACGAGGATATCCCGCATTTCGATGCCGATGCCGCCGTGCACCGGCTGCAGGGTCCGGGCGGCGCGCTGGTCGAAGCGATCGAGGCGGAATTTCCGGGCACAACCGGGCCGCAGGGCGTCGACCGGCTGAAACTCGGGCCACTGGTCCTGGGTGACAGGGCCAAACTGGCGAAACTCGAAGCCATCATCCACCCGGCGGTCGGCAAATTGCGCGCCGCATTCCTCGAAGCGCACCGGGACGCGCCGATGGTGCTGTTCGATGTGCCACTATTGTTCGAGAAAGGCGGGCATGCGGGCGTCGACAAGATTCTGGTGGTATCGGCACCCGCAGAGCAGCAGCGCCACCGCGCTCTGGCACGCGAAGGCATGACGATCGAGAAGTTCGAACATATCCTGTCGTTGCAGATGCCCGACGCGGAAAAGCGCGCGCGGGCCGATTTCGTGATCGATACCGGCACCAGCATTGCCGACACCCGCCAGCAGGTGCGCGCCCTGATTAAAAATTTGCGGGCGAGCCTTGCAGACTCGCACAAATAGGCCGATATGAATCGGTAGAATGCGAGAGATTATTTTCGATACCGAAACCACCGGTTTCGACCCGCTCACCGGAGACAGGATGGTCGAGATCGGGTGCATCGAAATGGTCGGCCGGGTCATGACCGGCGCAACCTTCCACTGCTATTTCAACCCGGAGCGCGCGATGCCGGCAGCGGCGGAGGCGGTGCACGGGCTGTCCGACACATTTCTTTCAGACAAGGCGCTTTTTGCCAGCCAGGCCGATGCCCTGCTCGAATTTCTGGGTGACGCGCCGCTGGTCGCGCACAACGCCAGCTTCGACTTCGGCTTCCTCAATATGGAACTGGTGCGCGCCGGTCGGGCTGCGGTCGATATGGGGCGCATGGTCGATACCATCGCGATTGCGCGTGCCCGGCATCCGGGCGCCAAATTGTCGCTCGACGCGCTGTGCACCCGCTATGGGATCGACCGCAGCCACCGCACCCGGCATGGCGCGCTGCTTGATGCCGAACTGCTCGCGCAACTCTATATCGAACTGACCGGTGGACGGCAGATCGGCCTCGGCTTTTCCGATTCCGCGTCGGCCACAGCCGAAATCGAAACCAGCCGGACCTCGCTGGTTCGCGCCGACCGCCCGTTCCGCGCGCCGAGGCCGCACCATCCGCCCGCTGCAGAGCTGGAGCGCCACCGGGCATTTGTCGCCACCATCAAGGACGCGCTCTGGACCGAAGAGGAAAGGCGCGCGCTGCCCGCAACCGATTGACCGCCGTTGCTCCCAAAACGGCATGAATAAGGAGAAGAACCATGGATATAAGGGTCTCGGGTCATCAGTTGGAAACAGGCGAGGCGTTGCGAACCCATGTCGAGACACGGCTGGGCGCGGTCGCCGACAAATATTTCTCCAAGGCGCTGTCGGCACAGGCCACTTTTGGCCGGGCACCGCATGACAAATTCTCCTGCGACATCATCGTCCATGTGATGCAGGGGCTGATCCTCAAGGGCGGGGCCGCCGCCGCCGATGCACGCACCGCCTTTGACGGGGCCTCCGAAAAGATCGAGAAACAGTTGCGCCGCTATATGCGGCGTTTGCAGGATCGCCATTCGCAGGCGGCCCATGCTGCCAAGCAGGAAGAGGCGGCCTATACCGTTTTCGATGCAGGCGATGCCGAGGCGGAGGCACCGCCGCCCGAAGCCCCTGTGATTGTCGCTGAAATGAGCGTCGATATCCCCGAATCGAGCGTTTCCGATGCCGTGATGCTGATGGATCTGCGCAATACGCCCGCGCTGCTGTTCAAAAATGCTGGAACTGGGCGGCATAATATGGTTTACCGCCGCGCGGACGGCACGATCGGGTGGGTTGAACCAAGATCCGCATCCTGAAAATCGGCCAACGTCAAAGCATATTCACTTTAGGATCAATGATTTGAATATTGCTTCGGTGCAGGGTCGCCGGTGCAATGGGGTAGTGTGATGATTCGTATAACGACCCGGCTGGTCGATGGCGCGGTACTCGCAGACATCGAATGTGCCGACAAGAACTGCCTGCTCGATACGCTGTCGAGGCTGGCTGCCGAAAATTACGGCATCGATGCATCTGTGGTCCATGAAGGGCTGCTTGAACGCGAACGTCTGGGCCCGACGGGCTTTGGCGGCGGCACTGCGATTCCGCATTGCAAGGTCGACGGGCTGGATGCACCGGCAGGGGTTTTTGTGCGACTGGCCAGGCCGGTCGATTATGGTGCCGTCGATGACGAGCCCGTCGATCTGGCTTTCGCGCTGTTTTCCCCGGTGCATGACGGCGCAGCGCATCTCAAGGCGCTGGCAGAGGTGTCGCGGATGTTTCGCGACGAAGCCAGTTGCGCGCAACTGCGCGGGGCAAAGGATGCCGACGCGCTGTTCGCGCTGCTGAGCCCGGTCGAGGAGCGCGATGCCGCCTGACGGCATCTTGCACCCCGCCAGATGACCGAGCCCAGGCTCGCCTCGCACGTCCTGATATCCGGTCTGATCCGGAAGGCGGAGGCGCAGGGCAGCTTTGCCACGCTGTTACGCAAGGGTGACCGGACCGCCGGATCGATCCTTCTGTTGCGGCGTGAAAAGGGACGGAATCCGGCGCTTTTCGAGCGTTTTCCGGCCCTTGAAGGACCCGCAGGCTGGGCTGAAATTTCAATGGAAGATATTGAAATAGAAAAGAAAATCTCTGAATATCTGGATCGGCGCACGGCGCGCGATCCCGATATCTGGATTCTGGAACTGGACGTCCCGTTTGTGGAACGGTTCACCGACATAATCGCGCTAACCGGTTGACTTTGCTGCGCCGCACAATAAATGGCGCGCACGATATAGCGAAGGTTGCCTGCACGTTCTGGGGTGGAACAGGGCAAACACGCAAGTCGGACGTGGAAGATTTGACGCACCAATAGCAAAGTACCAACCAGCGTCATTGGCGACACAGCCGCACAACGAACAGATATAATGAAATTCCTGCTCAAGACCGCACCTGCTGCGGTTGTTTCGCTTACGCTACTTGGCGGAGCTGCCTATTCGGACGCCGGTTTTGCATTCGGCGCATCCAATGGCGAAAAATTGTCGGCCCAGACGATCAGCATCGATCCGACCCTGATTGCCGCCGACCAGGCCGCATTGACTGCGGCAACCACCGGAAGCGTTTCGGTGACCAATCTTCAAAATGGCAATGTCGTTTTCGCCCCGGGCACAGGTGCCCCGGCCGCAGAATCGCGCGTAGATGCGCAGGTCGCGGAAGACGATGAAGGCCTGAGTGCCGATAGCCTTGCCGAACTGGTGCGGGCGCATGGTTCGCCCGACGAACTGGATACAGAGGCCCGCTGCCTTGCCGGTGCGGTCTATTTCGAATCCAAGGGGGAATCGCTTGAAGGCCAGCTGGCCGTCGCCCGGGTGGTGATGGCACGCGCCAAATCGGGCCGTTTCCCCACCTCGCTGTGCGGTGTGGTCTATCAGAAAAGCCAGTTCTCGTTTGTGCGCGGCGGCCGGATGCCCCGTATCGATACCGGCGGCCTGCATTGGCGCAACGCCGTTGCGATCAGCCAGATCGCGCTCAACGACAGCTGGAAAAGCCCGGTCGAAGGGGCGCTATTCTTCCACGCCCGCCATGTTTCCCCCGGCTGGCGGCTGAAGCGCATCGGCTCGATCGACAACCATATCTTCTATCGCTGATATCTTATCAGCCTGAAACAGGAAGGCCGCGCCCGGAAACGGGTTGCGGCCTTTTTCATGGCCTCAGCCGGGCTTCGACAGCTCGATGCCACGGTCGCGCGCGGCTGTCAGCGTCTGCGTCAGCAATTGTTGAAGCCCGCTGTCGAGCACGGCAAGCCCCGCCGCCGTGGTGCCGCCCGGGCTGGTGACGCGCCGCGCCAGTTCCTCGGGGCTGGCGTCGGACCCGACGGCCAGATCGACCGCGCCATCGACCATGGCGGTGGCAAGAATGGCGGCAACGTCAGGCGCCAGCCCCAGCGCCTCGCCCGCCTTTGCAAGGGCATCGATAAAGCGATAGACAAAGGCCGGGCCGGACCCTGCGAGCGCAGTGACGGCATCCATCAGCGCTTCGTCGCCGATCCAGACCGGCGTACCCAGCGGGCCGAGCAATGCACCAACATTGGCCCGCAACGCGGCGTCGCCCGCGCGTTCGAACAGGCCAAGCGGTGATTTGCCAAGGGCGGCCGCAAGATTGGGCATCAAGCGGGTGATCGTTCGGCCGGGCAATGCGGCTGCCAAAGTTTCAACGCGCACCCCCGCCATCACTGAAAGCACCAGCGCGTCGGCGGTCAGAACCGGCTCAAGCTGCCCGGAGATCCCGCCAAAGATTTGCGGTTTGACGGCGACCAGCGCGCGCGCGACTTTCCGGTCGAGCTGCGCTGCGCCGGAATAGTGCACCACGCCCGCCGGAAGCGACTGTGCGACCGGATCGACCACGATGAAGCCAGCGGGGTCGGCGCCCCCGGCAATCCAGCCTTCGAGCATGGCCCGGCCTATATTGCCGCAGCCGAAGAACAGCAGCGGATCGTCGCGCGAAATCTCAGTCATTGGCCGATCCGTGGCGCAGCCGCAGATGGATGACAAGGCCCGACGGCAATTCGCTGCCCGGCGCGCCGACATGCCGCACCGCGTCCGCGCGCGCGCGATGGACCAGATCGTCGGCGATCGGGCCATCGATAAAGATATGGTCGGCCTGGCCGAGCAGGCGCGCGGCGCGCAGCGTCAACTGTTCCGGATCGGGTGAGTCGAGGTCGATCAGCACCACGCCCGAAACCGCGGCGGCATAGCCGCCGTCCAGCCATTGTCCGACCTTGTCCGCGCTGTCGGGATCGAGCGGGTCGAGCGCCCCACCGGGGGCAAGCGCGGCGTCGATCTGCCGCCGCCTGTCCGCGCTATCGGGCCAGCGCGCCCGCATGGCATCGCGTGCGGCCTGCAGGCGGAGCGCCAGTTCGCCGAGTCTGGCGGGCAGCATCCGTTCGATCGCCTGCCGCACCATCTTGGCCAGCCCGGCCGAAGCGCCGCCGGTGCCGACCGCGACCAGCAACGGTGCGCGATCGATGATCGCGGGCATGGTGAAATCGCACAGATCGGGGCGGTCGACGATATTGACCAGAACGCCGCGCGCCTTCAGCCTTGCCGCTGCTGCCTCGGCGGCGTCCTTGTCGTCGATTGCAACAAGGGCCAGAAGCGCTGCGGGGTGCGGCTCATCGACGCAAATCCCGCCGGCGCGCTCGATGAGTCGTCTTTTGGCCTCGGCAGCGTCGCCCGTGCCGAGCAGGATCACCGGCTTGCCGCGGATCGTTACGAAAAGCGGCAGCTGGTTCATCGCCTACTCAGGCCAGCCAGTCTGGAACATGTTCGGCGTCGAGG
>JADLBY010000092.1 GCA_020847445.1 Sphingomonadaceae bacterium
CGGATATCCTTGCGGGTGCGGACGATGACGGCCTTGTGGACGTCCCCCTTCTTCACCTTGCCGCGCGGCTGGGCTTCCTTCATCGACACCACGATGATGTCGCCAACGCCAGCGGTACGGCGCTTTGAACCGCCGAGAACCTTGATGCACTGGACGCGCTTGGCGCCGCTATTGTCAGCCACATCGAGATTGGATTGCATCTGGATCATGGATCAACCCTCCGCGAGTTCGGCTGCAGCCTCGGGTGCCGCGCCGACGCGTTCCACCAGAGTCCAGGTCTTGTTCTTCGAAATCGGCGCGCATTCCTGGATGCGGACCACTTCACCGGCTTTCGCGGTGTTGGCTTCATCATGCGCGTGATACTTCTTCGAACGACGGATGATCTTGCCGTAAAGCGGATGCTTCACCTTGCGCTCGACGAGCACAACGACCGTCTTGTCGTTCTTGTCGGACACCACGGTGCCGGTAAGAATACGTTTGGGCATCGGTTGTGCTCCTTATGCCGATTGCTTCGCGGCGCTTGCACGCTCGCTCTGCAGGGTTTTGATACGCGCGATATCGCGGCGCACTTCGCGGATGCGGGCCGGCTTTTCGAGCTGGCCGGTAGCGCCCTGGAAACGCAGGTTGAACTGCTCGCGCTTCAGCTCGCCGAGCTTGCTCGCCAGTTCATCGTCGCTCTTGACGCGGAAGTCTTCGGTCTTGCTCATCCTTCAGCTCCCAGATGCGAGGTGTCGCCGAGACGGGCAACAACCTTGGTCTTGATGGGCAGCTTCATCGCAGCGCGGCTGAAAGCCACGGCGGCAAGCTGGCCCGGAACGCCGTCGAGTTCGAACAGGATGCGGCCCGGCTTTACCTTGGCTGCCCAATATTCGACCGAACCCTTGCCCTTACCCTGACGGACTTCGGCGGGTTTCTTCGATACCGGAACGTCGGGGAACACGCGGATCCACAAACGTCCCTGACGCTTGATGTGGCGGGTGATCGCACGACGGGCCGCTTCGATCTGGCGGGCGGTGATGCGTTCCGGTTCGAGCGCCTTGAGGCCATAGGAACCGAAGTTCAGTTCGGTGCCGCCCTTGGCATTGCCCGAAATGCGGCCCTTGAACTGCTTGCGGAACTTGGTTTTCTTAGGTTGCAACATGATGCTAGCCTATTCCCTTAAAAACGGCGGTCAGACTGGGGGCGAACGCCCGAGGTCTGCGCTTCCATCATCAACCGGTCGGTCGCCATCGGGTCGTGGCCAAGGATTTCGCCCTTGAAGATCCACACCTTGATGCCGATGATGCCATAAGCGGTCAGCGCTTCGGCTTCGGCATAGTCGACATTCGCGCGCAGCGTGTGCAGCGGAACGCGACCTTCGCGATACCATTCGGTACGGGCGATTTCTGCGCCGCCGAGACGGCCGCCGCAGGTGATCTTGATGCCTTCGGCACCCAGACGCAGCGCCGACTGCACCGCACGCTTCATCGCGCGACGGAAGGCGATACGGCGGATCAGCTGGTCGGCAACACCCTGGGCGACGAGCTTGGCGTCGATTTCGGGCTTGCGGATTTCGACGATGTTGAGGCTGACATCGGCATCGGTATATTTGCCGATTGCCTTCTTCAGCTTCTCGATGTCGGCACCCTTTTTGCCGATGATCACGCCGGGGCGCGCCGCATAGATCGAAACGCGGCACAGCTTGGCTGGACGCTCGATCACCACCTTGGAGATCGCGGCCTGGGGCAGCGTCTTCATGATGTATTTGCGGATGTTGATATCTTCCAGCAGCATGCGGCCATAGTCCGCACCTTCGGCGAACCAGCGGCTGTCCCAGGTACGGTTGATCTGCAGGCGGAGGCCGATCGGATTGCTCTTCTGACCCATGATTAAGCCTCTTCTTCCTGTTCGCGAACGACAATGCGCAGGCGGCTGAACGGTTTCAGGATGCGGGTCGACTTGCCGCGGCCACGGGCGTGGAAACGCTTCATGGTCAGCGCCTTGCCAACACTGGCTTCGGCGACGACAAGGCTGTCGACGTCGAGATTGTGGTTGTTTTCGGCATTGGCGATGGCCGATGCCAGAACCTTTTTCGCATCAACCGCCATCGCCCTCTTCGAGAAGGTAAGGATGTTGAGCGCCTCTTCGACCTTGCGGCCGCGGATCAGCGCAGCGACGAGATTCAGCTTCTGCGCGGAACCACGGATGGTGGTGCCGACAGCCAGAGCTTCCTTATCGCCGACGCGGCGGGGGGCTGCTTGCTTGGACATTAGCGTTTGCCCTTCTTGTCTGCGCCATGACCATGATAGGTACGGGTTGGCGCGAATTCGCCCAGCTTGTGGCCGACCATGTCTTCGTTGACAGCGACGGGCACGAACTTGTGGCCATTATAGACGTTGAACGTCAGACCGACGAACTGCGGCAGGATGGTCGAACGGCGCGACCAGGTCTTGATCGGACCAGCCTTCGCACCGGCGTCCTGCGCGGTTTCTGCCTTTTTCAGCAGATACAGGTCGACAAACGGACCTTTCCAGACGGAACGAGCCATGACTTACCTCTTCTTCTTCGCATGACGCGACCGGATGATCATCTTGTCGGTCGACTTGTTGGAGCGGGTACGGGCACCCTTGGTCGGCTTGCCCCACGGGGTCACCGGATGGCGACCGCCCGAGGTGCGGCCTTCACCACCGCCGTGCGGGTGGTCGACCGGGTTCTTGGCGACACCGCGGGTCAGCGGCTTGATGCCCTTCCAGCGGTTGCGGCCAGCCTTGGCGAGGGTCTGGTTCGAATTGTCCGGGTTCGACACGGCGCCAACGGTGCCCATGCAGCTGCCCAGAATGTAACGCTGCTCGCCCGAGTTCAGACGAACGATGACCTTGCCGCCATCACGACCGACGAGCTGCACATAGGTGCCTGCCGAACGGGCGATCTGGCCGCCCTTGCCCGGCTTCATCTCGACATTGTGGCAGATGGTGCCCACCGGCATCTGCGACAGCAGCATCGCATTGCCCGGCTTCACGTCGGTCTTTTCGCCCGCGACGATGGTGTCGCCGACATTCAGGCGCTGCGGCGCAAGAATATAGGCCTGTTCGCCATCTTCATATTTCACCAGCGCGATGAACGCGGTGCGGTTGGGGTCATATTCCAGACGCTCGACGGTTGCCGGCATATCCCATTTGCGACGCTTGAAGTCGACGATGCGATATTTCTGCTTGTGACCGCCACCGATGCCGCGCGAGGTGACATGGCCCTTGTTGTTGCGACCGCCGGTCTTGCGCTTGCCTTCGGTCAGCGCCTTGACGGGGCCGCCCTTGTACAGACTCGAACGGTCGACAAGCACGAGGCCGCGACGCGCCGGGCTGGTTGGTTTGTAGCTCTTGAGTGCCATTGTCCTGCCCTTAGATACCGGTGGTGACGTCGATCGACTGGCCTTCAGCCAGGGTCACGACGGCCTTTTTGACGTCGGTGCGGGTGTAGGGCTTGCCCTTCCACCGCTTGGTCTTGCCCTTCTGGACAAGCGTGTTGACGCCCTTGACCTTGACGTCGAACAGCGCCTCGACAGCCGCCTTGATCTGCGGCTTGGTCGCATCGCCCGCTACCTTGAAAACAACGGCGTTGTTTTCCGAAAGCAAAGTTGCCTTTTCGGTGATGTGCGGCGCAACGATCACGTCATAATGACGGACGTCGATTGCTTCTTTCTTAGCCATTGAAACGGGCCTCCAGTTTCTCAACCGCGGCGCGGGTCAGGACCAGCGTTTCGTGCTTCAGAATGTCGTAGACGTTGGCGCCCACAGCGGGGAGCACATTGACGCCGACGAGATTTGCCGAAGCCTTGCGGAAATTGTCGTTCACGCCTTCACCGTCGATGACCAGCGCCGTCTTGCCAAAGCCGAGCTTTGCAATCTGGCCGGCAAGCGCCTTGGTCTTGCCTTCCTTGACGTCGAGGTCTTCGAGCACGATCAGCGAGCCGGCCTTGGCCTTGCTCGACAGCGCCATTTTCAGGCCGAGTGCGCGGATCTTCTTGTTCAGCAGCGGGTTGAAGTCGCGCAGGCGGGCGCCGTGCGCCTTACCGCCGCCGATGAAGATCGGGGCTGCACGATCACCGTGACGGGCGGTGCCGCCACCTTTTTGACGACCGAACTTCTTGCCGGTGCGGGCCACGTCCGAACGCTCGCGGGTCGGACGAGCCGTGCCGCGGGCCTTTTCGCGCTGCCAGGTGACGACGCGGTGCAGAATGTCTGCGCGCGGTTCCAGACCGAAGACTTCGTCGTTCAGGTCGATGTCGCCCTTTGCCTTGGCGTCGAGGGTTTGAACCTTGAGCTTCATGGCTTAGCCCTCCTTCTGTTCTTCGCTGGCGTCAGCGGCAGGTGCCTCTGTTGCAGCGGTTTCGGCGGCGGGCGCTTCGGCTACGGCTTCGACGGCCTCGGTCGCAACGACGACTTCTTCCTCGACGATCGGAGCAGCATCATTGTCGCCCTTCAGCGCGCCGGGGAACGGCAGGCCTTCGGGTGCGGCAACCTTTACGGCGTCCTTGATGAGCAGCCAGGCATTCTTCGCACCGGGGACCGAGCCCTTGACGAAGATCAGGCCGCGCGCAACGTCGGTGCGAACCACTTCCAGATTCTGCTGCGTGCGCTGACGGTCACCCATGTGCCCCGCCATCTTCTTGTTCTTGAACACCTTGCCCGGATCCTGGCGGTTACCCGTCGAACCATGGGCACGGTGCGAGATCGAAACGCCGTGGGTGGCGCGCATACCGCCGAAGCCCCAGCGCTTCATCGCACCAGCAAAGCCCTTGCCCTGAGTGTGGCCGGTGATGTCGACCAGCTGGCCGGCAACAAAATGCTCGGCCGAAATCGTTGCGCCGACCGGCAGCAGGCCGTCGGCATTGTCAACGCGGAATTCGGCGACGCGAGCCTTGGGCTCGACCTGTGCCTTGGCGAATTCGCCACGCTGCGGTTTGTTTACATTTTTCGCCTTGCGGGCTCCGGCACCGAGACGAACGGCGAAATAGCCATCCTTTTCCTCGCTGCGGGCACCGACCACCTGGCAGCCTTCCAGCGCCAGAACGGTGACGGGTACGTGACGGCCATCTTCATTGAAGAGGCGCATCATGCCCATCTTTTTAGCGATCACGCCAGTGCGCATGATCCATACTCCAATTTAATGTCAGAGGCCCGGCTGGCACGATTGCCAGGAGGGCGTGACGCCTGTTCCAGCCCAAATTTTCAAGCATTGCCCCGTCCGGGCTAGGCGCCGCCTGCTTCCATACGGAAAGCAGATCGGCAAGACGGGGAACGCGGCCCGGGTCAGTTCCTTGCGGAAACGCCCGGCGGTATTCCTTGTCCGGCTGGCTATCAGGCCAGCTTGATCTGAACGTCTACACCAGCAGCCAGATCGAGCTTCATCAGCGCGTCGACGGTCTGCGGGGTGGGCTGCACAAT
This sequence comes from Sphingomonadaceae bacterium, assembly GCA_020847445.1. Classification (GTDB taxonomy): domain Bacteria; phylum Pseudomonadota; class Alphaproteobacteria; order Sphingomonadales; family Sphingomonadaceae; genus Sphingorhabdus_B. The sequence goes on from JADLBY010000092.1 coordinate 5,424, forward strand.
GTCCAGCAGCCGCTTATAGGTGCGCACCTCAAACTGCTCGCGCGACTTCTTGTCGATGTGCGGGCCGCGGTTGACGGTGAACTTTTCGATACGGGTAGGCAGGGGGATCGGGCCACGGATGAGCGCGCCGGTGCGGCGGGCGGTGTCTGCGATATCGCCGGTCGCCTGATCGAGGACGCGATGGTCAAAAGCTTTCAGACGGATGCGAATATTCTGCGTTTCCATGGGTTTTCCCAATTCCTGTATCTACCAATATCAAAGAGCGAAAACAGCCAGCCCAACTCCGTATCGAAGCCGGGACAGCTGCTTGTGAATTCCAATAAACCGGCCCGCCAGAACGCCCGAACGAATCAGGCACCCCAGCGGGCTGCGCGGCCTATATTACTTCGTGATCTTGCTGACAACCCCCGAACCGACGGTGCGGCCGCCTTCGCGGATTGCGAAGCGGAGACCTTCGTCCATGGCGATCGGTGCGATCAGCTTGACCGAGAGAGCGATGTTGTCGCCCGGCATCACCATTTCGGTGCCCTCGGGAAGGATCACTTCGCCGGTGACGTCGGTGGTGCGGAAGTAGAACTGCGGACGATAGTTCGCAAAGAACGGCGTGTGACGGCCACCTTCGTCCTTCGACAGAACATAGACTTCTGCCGAGAATTCGGTGTGCGGCGTAACCGAGCCGGGCTTCGCCAGAACCTGGCCACGCTCGACTTCGTCACGGCCGACGCCGCGGATCAGCGCACCGACATTGTCGCCGGCTTCACCCTGGTCGAGCAGCTTGCGGAACATTTCGACGCCGGTAACCGTCGTCTTCTTGGTGTCCTTGATGCCGACGATTTCGACTTCTTCGCCAACCTTGATGATGCCGCGCTCGACACGTCCGGTCACCACGGTGCCACGACCCGAAATCGAGAATACGTCTTCGATCGGCAGCAGGAACGGCTGGTCAATGGCGCGGGTCGGCTCGGGAATATAGGAATCCAAAGTCTCGACCAGCTTCAGGATGGCGGGAACACCAAACTTGCCGTCAGAACCGTTCAGAGCTTCCAGTGCGGAACCACGAATGATCGGGGTATCATCACCAGGAAAATTGTACTTGTTC
>JADLBY010000093.1 GCA_020847445.1 Sphingomonadaceae bacterium
ACCTTTTCGAAGGGCTCACACGGTTCGACGCAAATGGTGCGGCAGAAGCCGGGCTGGCGCAAAGCTGGACGACAAGCGCCGACGGCCTGGTCTGGACTTTCACCCTGCGCGACGGGCTTCGCTTTTCCGACGGGCAGCCCATTCACGCCGATGTTTTTGCCCGGGCATTTCGTCGTATTCAGGATGAACAAAGCGGATCGCCCCACGGGGCGCTATTCGGCGTCATCGCTGCGGTAGAGGCCCCTGCCGCCCGCACCGTCACGGTGCAGTTGAAAAACCCCTTCCCGCAGCTTCCGGCGCTGCTCGCGCACCCGGCGATGGCAGCACTTCCCTTTCACCGGATCGACGCGGCAGGCGACAAATGGACCGGCGAACGGCCGCTGGTGACCAGCGGCGCCTATCGACTGACCGACTGGCGGCTGAGCCAGCAGCTTGAACTTCGCGCCAATCCCCATTGGCACGGCGGCGGCCCCGCGACAGCGCGGATCATCTGGAAGCCGATGGAAAATCTGAACTCCGCGATGCGGCTCGTGCTTTCGGGCGGCGCGGATATCGGCAGCGAATATACGCCCGCACGCTATCACTGGTTGCGCGACAAGCATCCCGGCATCGTGCACAACGCGCCCTTTCTAGGCACCTATTATTTCGCCTTCAACACGCGCAAACCACCCTTTGATGATGTGCGCGTGCGCCGCGCCCTGACGATGGCTGTCGACAGGGGCTGGATTGCCACCAAAATGGTCGACGCGGGAAATCTGCCCGCACAGGGATTGCTGCCCCCCGGGCTTGTCGCCGGACGCAGCTTCGCACCCGACTGGGCAAAGCTTGACCGGCAGCAGCGCCTGCGGCTCGCCAGAAAATTGCTTACCGAGGCCGGATACGGTCCATCGCACCGGCTGCGTTTCGAAATCCGCTTCAACAGTTCGACCGAGCATCGCCGCGCAGCTGTCGCGATGGCGACCATGTGGCGCGAACTGGGCGTGGAAGCGACGCTGCTCAACAGCGAAGCGAGCCTGCATTTCGACAGCCTGAAGCGCGCGGATTTCCAGCTGGCCCGGTCTGGCTGGATAGCTGATCTGCCCGCACCCGAAAATTTCCTTGCCGTGCACCGCAGCGACACCGGCGCACAAAATTATTCCGGCTATGCCAATCCGGATTATGATGCCGCACTGGATCGCGCCACTGCGGAACCGGATGCGAAACGCCGTGCGGGCTTGATGCGCGAAGCGGAAAGGATATTGATGAACGACATGCCGATCCTGCCACTCTATTTCTACGCGTCGCGCTCGCTGGTGCGCCCGGAAATTCGCGGCTGGCAGGACAATCCGGGCAATGTTCATCCCAGCCGCACACTCTGGAAAGCCAGTTGAAACTTGCATGCGCCCTTGCCAGCCTGTTGCTGGCCCTTTCGGCTTGTTCGGACGGCATCGACAATAACCGCCTGCGCGTCGATGTGATCGAAGACAGCCCGCGTGAAATGGCCGTCAGCCGAATGCCGCTTTCGCCTGCCTCTGCCTATTTGCGCAACGCCACCGCACAGGGGCTGGTCGCCTTCGACGCCGAGGGCCGGGTGGTTCCCGCGCTCGCCTCGCGCTGGATCGTCACCGATGACGATCTGGGCTATATTTTCCGTCTCCAGAAAACGCGCTGGAACAATGGCCGCGACGTGAGTTCGGATGAAGTTGCAACCGCGCTGCGCACACGCATGGTCGACCTGCTCAAATCGCGCTATGGCAGCGAACTGGCAAATATCGACCGCGTCCTTCCGATGACCGGCAAGGTCGTCGAAATCCGCCTGCGCGCGCCGATCCCCAATCTGCTTGAACTGCTCGCCCAACCCGAATTCGGCCTTATCCACAAAGCCAGCGGCTCCGGCCCGATGGTTGCGGAACGCATTTCGGGAAGCGTGCACCTGCGCAACCGGCTGGAGGAAAGCGACGGGTCGATCGGACTCGACGAAAAGCGGGTCATATTGGCGGCGCAAGCACCGTCGCGGGCCCTCGCCCGGTTCGCGTTGCAACAGTCCGACCTGGTGGTGAATGGCCGTTTCGAACATCTGCCCCTGCTGAAGGCAACGCAGGGTAATGAAGCGAGCGCGCGCTTTGATGCAGTGCCCGGCCTGTTCGGATTGATGATCGTGGGCGACGGGCCCTTTCTTTCGAACATCGCAAACCGCAATGCCCTGACCATGGCGATCGACCGCCCCCGGCTGTTGACGTCCTTTGGTATCACTGACTGGCGCGAAACGCTGACGCTGGCGCCCGAGACGCTCGCCAATCGTGAGCAAATCCCCAGGCCCGGCTGGGCCAGCCTGAACGCGCAGCAGCGCAAGGCCGAGGCGCGGACAACCATATCGGCATGGGAGGCCGCCAACGGCCAGGTGCGTCCATTGCGCATCGCCATGCCCCGCGGAACCGGCAGCCGGATCGCCTTTGCACGCATCCGCAGTGATCTTGCCGCAATCGGGCTGGACGCCGAACGCGTCACATATGCCCAGACCGCCGACCTCATGCTGATCGACCGCGTGGCCGATATATCAAGCCCGGGCTGGTATCTGGACCAGCTATCCTGCGACGCGACGCCAATCTGCAGCGAAAAGGCCGATGCACTGCTCGACAACGCACGCCGGGCGCTGACGCGTGAGGAGCGCATAAGGCTCTGGGGTGAGGCAGAGCGCGAACTGATCGCGACGCGCAACTTCATTCCGATCGCCAACCCGGTGCGCTGGTCGCTGGTGCGCGACGGCCTGCTCGGCTTTGCGCAGAACCCGCGCGGATGGCATCCCTTGCAATATCTGGGGCGCGAACCGACATAAGCCGGAGAAGGAGGCGCAAATGCCCATTTCGCAGGACCAGTTCGACCAGATCGCCAAGTCGTTGCCCGCAATGGGCAAGGATCCGCATTCGGTGCGCCAGCGCGTCGAGGCGATGGAACAATTGCTCGAACGCAGTTTCCACATTCCCGGCACCAAAATTCCCTTCGGCCTCGATTCGGTGGTCGGGCTCGTTCCCGTGCTGGGCGATATCGTCACGGCGGCGATGGGGGCCTATATGGTCTGGGAAGCGCGCAACCTCGGCATGTCGAAATGGCATCTGATGCGCATGACCGCCAATGTCGGGATCGACACGGCGCTGGGCGCGATCCCGCTGGTCGGCGATGCCTTTGACTTTGTCTGGCGATCGAACAGCAAGAATCTGCGGATCATCAAGAAGCATCTGGACAAGCACCATCCGGGCACCCGGATCATCGAAGGCTAACCCAACTCCTAATTTCCCCGCCAGATTTTGAGTTGCACGCTATCGGGCGCGCCGCGCGCAAATGCCGGGCAGGCGCGCGGCTTGAATTTGCGGTCCAGGCAGAGATGCACCTCCTCCAGCCACCCCCTGCGGTTGGCCTTCACCTTGATCGCCTTTTCCCCAAGCCCGGCATTGTTGAGCGCAAATTCCTCTTTCAGCCGCGCGACTGTCAGCGTCCCTTCCTTTTCGCCCTGCCGCGACAAGCGTTCCATGTCGGGAAATTCGAGCGAATCGAACAACAGTCGCGCCGCACCGAAATAGGTTTCGGGCTTGCGCGCCATGCAGGTTCCATGCTTTGCCCATTCATGCTGAAGCAACTGGACCGACGGCGTCATGCAGATGTTCTGCGCCACCAGCTTGCGCGACAGGAGCGCCGCGCGGCGGCACCATTGGGGATAGTCCGGCCCCTTCGCCTCTGGCCAGAGCCCGTGCAGAACGAAACCGAATTCGCCCATCGCCTTGCTGCATTGCAGGGCATCGGCGGGACTATTCTCCCTGCCCCGGCAATGCTCGCGGCTCCAGCTCAGCGCAAGGGTGTGGCCATCGACCGGTGCCCGGCGGACCTCGCCGGGGCTGGCATATTCGGGCGCTGGGCGCGGAAGGCTGGCAGGGGCGCGGCATTGCCAGGCCTGCGCCAGCACGGGTTGATGCGGGGCGGACGTGGCGAGCAGGGCGAGCGCAGGCAGCGCCAACGCGCCTCTAAACCACATCGAAATCCAGCCCGATATCGGCGGCCGGCGCGCTCTGCGTCAGACGCCCGACCGAGATATAGGTGACGCCGGTTTCGGCCTTGGCGCGGATGGTTTCAAGCGTCACACCGCCGCTCGCTTCGGTCGGGACGCGCCCGCCAACCAGCTTCACCGCTTCGACCAGTTCGGCCACATCCATATTGTCGAGCAGCAAATGGGTCGCGCCTGCCGCCAGCCCCGGCTCGATCTGGCTGATATGGTCGACTTCAAGGATGATGCGTTCAACACCGGCATCCCTGGCGCGCCGCACGGCTTCGGCAACGCCGCCCGCAACGGCGACATGATTGTCCTTGATCATCGCCGCGTCCCACAACCCCATACGGTGGTTGGTGGCCCCGCCCATACGCGTCGCATATTTTTCGAGCACGCGCAGGCCGGGAATTGTCTTGCGGGTATCGAGCAGGGTGCAGCCGGTGCCGCGGATCGCCATCACATAGCGCCGCGTCAATGTGGCGATGCCCGACAGATGCTGCACGGTGTTGAGCGCTGAACGCTCTGCGGTCAGCATCGCGCGTGCCTTTCCGCGGATACGCATCAGATCCGCCCCTGCCTCTGCCCCATGCCCTTCATGGCCCAGCATCTCGATTTCGACATCGGGATCGAGATGGCGGAAAAAGGCGGCGGCGATCGGCAACCCGGCAACGACGATGGCATCGCGGCTGTCCATCACACCGGCAAAACGCATATCGGCGGGGATAACGCTTTCCGAGGTGACGTCTTGCCCGGTCGGCCCCAGGTCTTCGGCCAAAGTCGCGCGCACAAAGGCGTCGAGGTCAAATCCGGGCAGGTCAAAGCTCATCGGCGCAATCCTTAACAGTCACAATATCGGTCTTCGGTTTGAATGAGGCATGCACATATCTGCCCAGCTAGGCGCAAAGGGCCCGGTCGGGAAAGCAAAAAGGACGGCGTCCGGTGGACGCCGCCCCTTTTCCTTTTCGATGGCCGACCGGCTTTATTGCACCGTCACCTCGACCCGACGGGCCGCAGCCTTGTCGACGGCTGCATCGGTTGTGGCTTCCGGTTTGACCAGTTCGATTGCGGTCGCCGGTATGCCAGCCGCTTCGAGCGCCTTGGCAACGCCTTGCGCGCGCTCCTTCGAGAGCCGGGCATTGATTGCGGCGTTGCCGGTGGGATCATTATAGCCCGAAACCGCCAGCTTCGCCGTCGGATTCTTGTCGACATAGGCTTTCACATTGGCGGCGGCAGCGGCCAGATCGTTGGTCACCGCCGATTTGCCGCTGTCAAAATAAACCGTCAGCTTTGGCTTGCCGTCGACATCGGCTGCAATCACGCCCGCACCTTCGGGGATGGCTGCAGCCGCATCGGTTGCAGCATCCCCACCGGCCGCCGCATCGGCGGTTTCGCCGGCCGTCGCCTCGGTTGTGCTGCCTTCGTCAACCGGAGCGGTCGCTTCAGGCGAGCAACTGCGCATCAGGAAGAAGATCAGCAAGGCGAGCAGCGCCGCGAGCAGCAGCCATTTCAGCCATCCAAGGCCGCCGCCGCTGTCTGCATCGACATGGCTCGACGCGGCATAGGCCGGGGTCGCCGCGGCGGGTGCGGGTTCGGGCGCAACCGGTGCGGCCACCGCAACAGGTTCGGGTGCCGGTGCTGCGGCTGCAGCCGATCCGGCCGTGGCGGCCCCAGGACCGGCCGCCGCAAGCGCCGCCGCCGATGCCGTTTCATCCTTGTCGTCGTCGGAACCCACCGCGTTGGCAGCAGCAGCGACAGCGGCGCCCGCTGCGCCAACCGCGCCTGCGACACCGCCAAAGATATTGAGCAGACCGAAATGTTCGGCAAGCAGATAGTAAACGGTGACGCGGTTCTTCGTCCGGTCTTCCTTCATCCGCTCGCCGACCGAGGCGATGGCGGCATCGAGCACATCATCGCCCTGCGTCAGGGCAAGTTTCTTCTTCAGGAAATTTTCGCGGACGCGATCGGTTTCCTTCTTGTCGGAAAAGGCAACCAGCGAACTGTCGCGATTTTGCAGGGCGATGCCGCAATAACGCACGATCGCCTTCACTACGGTTTCGTCAGCGTCCGCAACATATTTGCGGACGTCTGCCAGCCAGTCTTCAGCCATATACGCTTCCTTCCTTCTCAGGTGCCGCCACGGCGACACCGTTTCTGCCCTGTGTGGCGAAATGCCACTCCCCCAGGTTCGTAAAAGAACGCGAAATCTATTTGGCTGGACCCGGAACGCAAGCGACATGCGCCTGCGCGACTCCAATTTTGCAAAATTATACAATGATTTTCGGTGAAGGCGAGTCGCGTCTTTGCGCGGGGCCAAAGTCCTGCCAGCCGCCCCGGCCACCGACCTTCAGCCTGGTGTCGAACGCCCCATCAGGATCCCAGTCCCGCAGACGGGAACGGCAGGGCATGGGGTTGCGGACACCAGCCCTGCCGGATCAGGCGCGTGCTACAACCGCCGCTTCACGGATTGGGGGTCGCCAGATCCTTGCGCCCCAAATCGCCCTGCCCCACGGTCTTCGAAGCCATCTCCAGCATCCGGTCGAGGCTCTTCTTCGCGGCCAGCCGCACGTCTTCGTCCAGTTCGATCTGCGGCTGCAGGTCGCGGAGCGCAAAATAGAGCTTTTCCAGCGTGTTGAGCGCCATATAGGGGCAGATATTGCAGGCGCAATTGCCGTCTGCACCGGGTGCGCCGATGAAATTCTTTTCGGGCAGCGCCTTTTGCATCTGGTGGATGATGTGCGGCTCGGTCGCGATAATCACCGTGTCGCCGGGCACTTCCTTTGCATATTTCAGGATGCCGCTGGTCGAGCCGACATAGTCGGCATGGTCGATGATATGCGGCGGGCATTCGGGATGCGCGGCGACCGGCGCACCCGGATATTGCGCCTTGAGTTTCAGCAACTCGGTCTCGCTAAAGGCTTCATGCACGATGCACACGCCGGGCCAGAGCAGCATCTCGCGCCCGAACTTGCGGCTGAGATAGCCGCCCAGATGGCGGTCGGGGCCGAAGATGATCTTCTGCTCCTTCGGAATCTGCGCAAGGATCGTCTCGGCGCTGCTCGAGGTGACGATGATGTCGGAGAGCGCCTTCACCTCTGCCGAGCAGTTGATATAGGTGAGCGCGATATGGTCGGGATGCGCGGCGCGAAAGGCCTTGAACCGCCCCGGCGGGCAGGCATCTTCAAGGCTGCAGCCTGCGGCCATGTCGGGCAGGATCACGGTTTTTTGCGGGCTGAGAATCTTCGCCGTTTCCGCCATGAATTTCACCCCGCAAAAGGCGATCACATCGGCATCGGTTTCGGCTGCACGGCGCGACAATTCCAGGCTGTCGCCGACGAAATCGGCCAGATCCTGTATCTCCGGCTTTTGGTAATAATGCGCGAGGATGACGGCGTTGCGTTCCTTTTTCAGCCGGTCGATTTCGGCGAGCAGATCGATGCCGGCAAGGCTTTCGCGTGTGGGGGCGTTCATGGTGCAATGCTCCAGAGAGTCTGTTTGCCGTTCATAACGGCATGCGGCCCGGCAAAGTCAAAATATTTTCACGCCGCCAGCCGCCATTGTTCGTCGGCCTGCGAAACCCGGCCCTGTTTTTCGAGATCGACCAGATGCGCGAGCACCGACCGCCCGGCCGCCCCCTTCAACCGCTGGTCGAGGCCCTTGTACATCTCCGTCACCATATCGGGGATCGCCTGCGGCCCCTGTTCGAGCAGCCCCAATATCTGCCGTTCGCGCATCCGCCGGTGGCCGATCATGCCGCGCACCAGCTGCCGCGGATTTTCCACCACCGGACCGTGCGCCGGATAATAGACGCGGTCGTTCCGGTCATAGAGTTTCTGCAGGCTCGCCATATAGTCGGCCATATCGCCGTCGGGCGGCGAAACGACGCTGGTCGACCATTTCATCACATGATCGCCGGTGAACAAGGCCCCGCTTTCCATGAGCGCAAAGCAGAGATGGTTGCTGGTATGGCCGGGGGTAGCGACGGCTTCCAGCGTCCAGCCTTCGCCCGACACCTGCTCGCCATCGGCAAGGATATGGTCGGGGGCATAATCGGGATCGAAGGCGCTGTCGGCCCGCGGGCCATCGTCGCTGATGGAGAGCGGCGCGCAGCCGATGATCGGTGCGCCGGTCGCTTGCTTCAGTGGCGCGGCGGCGGGCGAATGGTCGCGGTGGGTGTGGGTGCAGAGGATCGCAGTCACCCGGGCATCGCCGACGGCGCGCAGGATCGCCTCGACATGGCCTTCGCCGTTCATGTCCTTCGGATCACCGATGCTGAGCCCGCTGCCCGCAGGCCCCGGATCGATCACCGCAATCTCTTTCCCCGCCCCCACCAGCCAGGTCTGGGTGCCGGTGAAGGTATAAGGTGAAGGGTTGGGCGCGAGCACGCGACGCACCAGCGGCTCATGCTGCTCGGTTTCGCCTGCGCGGATGCTGTCGGGCCAGTCGCTCATGCCCGCCTATATGGTGACGGGGGCGCAAGGGGGCAACGAAAAAGGGGCGGTGCCTGCGCCCCGCCCCCCTCATAGCGTTCGACAAGAACGGCCTGGCCGGTCAGAGATGTGTGCCTGCCGCGCTGTTGGCACTGATCTGCTTTTCCAGTGCCTCGATCTTTTCTTCCAGCTTTTTGACGACATCCTTGCGCACCGATTCGGGCATGTCGCCATCGGCCCTGATCTCATCGCGGGCTTCCTTCAGCCCTTGAATGGCATGCTGGCGAGCAACCTTGGCCTGGCCTTTCCCGCACATCACCAGTTTGATGCGCGACTTGTTCTTACCATCAAAGCCCTGGACATCAGTCGAAACAGGCTGGCCTTCCTCGCAATTTTTGCGGATTTCCTTGATGTCGATATCGGGGATGAAGGCCGATACATTGATGCCTTCCGCGATTTTTTTGCCGTCAGCTGACCAAGCAAAACTATGTGCGTCATTACCATCGCCCGAAGTCCGCACGATGACACGGGTTTTGCCGTGAATGGTTCCGTCCTTTTCAATCGACGCTTCGGCCTCCTCGCGCGATTTCGCCGCCTCGGCCACCATTTTTTCCACTTCTGCTTCGCTTAACTCTTTGTTGGTTCGAAGGACAATGGTTCTCCCATCCTTTTCGATCTTCCTGACGAACGGCGTTTCGGCATCCCCCGAAACATCGACCGAAACATCCTTGCCGTCTGTGTTCTTGACGATGACAATCTTGTGCTTGCGAACTTCGACCTGCTTTTCGGCGGCGCTGTCAGTGGCGCTATCCGCAGGTGTCGCGTCGTCTTCGGCAAAAACCGGAACCACCGTTGCGGTCATCGGCAAGGCCACGGCTGCTGCTACCAGTATCGCCAGCTTGCCGGAAAGGCTGCGTCCCTTGCTGGTCTCGTTCATCATCAGTCTCCTCAATCGCTGGATAATGGTCTTGGGATTATTGAGCGCCATTGCGAAGGCTGGCAGCCCTTCGGTTGCCGTGCGGGCAAGCGCGCGGCCATAGCTTTGCCGGGTGGCGGCATCGGCCCCGGCGACAACGCGCGCGTCGCAGGCGGCCTCCTGATCAAAACGGAAGGCGCTCCATGCCATCCAGGCCAGCGGGTTGAACCACATCAGGCACAGGAAGATGAAAGCTGCCATATTGGCGAACAGATCGCCGCCGCGATGGTGCGCCAGTTCATGCGCGAGCGCCAGTTCGCGTTCGCGGGGGGAAAATGTTCGGGTGAATTCGCGCGGAACCGCGACATAGCGGCGCAGAAGACCGAAGGCGAGCGGGCCGGGTATCCGGTCGGTCTGGATGATGCGGATGCCATCGATGACATCAATGTCCCGGGCATCGCTCAGCAGTTCGTCGCGCAGGGCAAGATAGCGGTACATCTGCACGATGAAGAGAAGGACGGCCCCACCGAGCCATAAAGACGCGGCGATCACGAACCAGTCGATCACCGGCCCGCCCGCAACCAGCGCCACCGCATCGGTCGCCGCATGCGCAACCGCATCACCCGCGCCGACAGCCATGCCGGTGTCGGGCGTTGGTGCGGGCAGGCGGATTTCACGCGTCAGCGTCGGCATGAACAGCCGCGCGGCGGGCAGTGCCCACAGGAAATAGGCGGCACCGGCACCGAAATAACGGGCAACCGGCGCACGGATCAGCAGCACCAGCAACAGCAACGCGCTGGTGGCCAGCAGGGTATCGCCCAACCATTCGGTCATGACTTCATCTCCCTCAACAGCTTTTCGATTTCGGCAATCTCGTCGTCGCTCAGATTTTGCTGTTCGGCGAGGTGCGCGACCAGCGGCATCAGCTTGCCCCCGAAAAAGCGGTCGACCAGGCGGCGCGATTCGCGCGCGACATAGGCTTCGCGTTCGACCACCGGCGAATAGAGGAAGCGGCGGCCATCAAGATGGTGGCCAATGGCTTCCTTGGCGACAAGGCGCGACAGCAGCGTCTTCACGGTCGCCAGCGACCAGTCGCGCTGGCGGGCTACCCTGCCGGCAACATCGGTGGCGGTCAGCGGCGCTTCTTCCCAGAGCACCTCCATCACCGCCAGTTCCGCCTCGCTGATACGTTCGGCCATCCAGAATCACCTTAAGCTCGCATTGCCCCTATTCGACTACAGGCGTAGTCAATGCGATTACGGATGTAAACCGTCACTTCGACGAACGACATCCAGACGCGCATGAATGGCGCGGCGCGGCTGTTAGTTGACAGCGGGGCGTCAAAATGTCGGCATATTTTACAGCGGGGTAAAAGTTAACGTCGCCATAACCAGGCAAGGTGTTGTTTTTATTGAATGGAGTCAAACTGGCACGGCTGCTGCATATAGATACATGTTCAACACCCACACGCCATGGACGGGTTGGTCGCTTATCTGGTCTCGCACCAACCCGTCCCGGCACTTCCCCACATTTTGATCATAACGCGACGGGCCTGAACCCGGCTGCGTGCCCGGCTCAGCCGCCGTCCAGTCCCGCCAGCCGCGCCGACTGATCCTCGGCGATCAGCGCGTCGACCAGTTCGGCAAGGCCTGCGCCCTCCAGGATTTCGGGCAGCTTGTGCAGCGTCAGGTTGATGCGATGGTCGGTGACGCGGCCTTGCGGGAAATTATAGGTGCGGATGCGTTCGCTGCGGTCGCCCGAGCCGACCATCGCCTTGCGCGCCTCGGCTTCGGCCCCCTGCGCTTCCTCGCGTTCCTTTTCATAGATGCGGGCGCGCAGCACCTGCATCGCCTTTTCCTTGTTCTTGTGCTGGCTGCGTCCATCCTGACAGGTGACGACGATGCCGGTCGGCGCGTGGGTGATGCGCACCGCGCTGTCGGTGGTGTTCACATGCTGCCCGCCCGCGCCCGACGCGCGATATACGTCGATCTTCAGATCCTTGTCCTCGATATGGACGTCGACCTCGGTCGGTTCGGGCAACACAGCAACCGTCGCCGCGCTGGTGTGGATGCGCCCGCC
>JADLBY010000094.1 GCA_020847445.1 Sphingomonadaceae bacterium
ATCACCGAGATCGATCCGCTCTGGCAGGACAGCGAACTCACCGCGATCATCAATCCCGAAGCAGTCTTGTTCGCCAATCCGCTCGCGCTTGCCGCCTGTGCTGCCGATTGCGTGCGCGCAACCACATCGCTTCCGGTCGACGAACTTTTCTGGTGCGCGGGTTGCCAGGGCAGTATGTATCCGTTGAACGGCAATGTCTCGGCAACGATCGGTCATGTCCAGGCATCGCGGCTCGCTCTGTCGCGCTTTGCCTATAAGCTCCACCGCGAGCTGGTGTCCTGGGGAACGATGGGTTCGAAGGGCTTGTGCGGCAAATATCTGATGCCGGTGATGCGCAAGCAGCAATATCGCTTCCAGCCCACCAACCCCAATCCCTTGACCAAGGGCCGCTATGCCTGCGCGCCCATCGGCGCCTCCACCACCTTCATGTCAGCTGGACAGGTCACACCCGCGATCGGCGAGGATATGGGCTATCTGGTCTGGCGCAAACGCAATTGTTGTGCCCTATGAAAATTCTCTCCCGACATTCCGCGCTTCCGCTCGCAGCTACGCTTGCATTGGCCGTGTCCGCCTTTGCCGGGCTTGCCGCACAATCAGGCGAACAGGACATCGATCTTGAAGCGATCCGCGCGCGGGCCCGAGAAAAATCAGCGGATGCACAAAATCTTGCCGCAACCGCCCGACAGCGTGCGCAGGACATGGCAGCCGACGCGCAGCAAAGCACACAAGCAGGCAAGGCCAACGGTGTCACCTATGCCAAGGCCGTGCGCGCTGCATCTGCCGAGCCCAGCAAAGCAGCCTTTGATTTTGACAGGCTGGTGGCAGAGACCGCGACATTCGATGACGCGCGATTGGGTGAAGCACCGCGCTTCATTGCCTTTGCTTCGCTCTCGATGCCAACGACAGCGCTCGCCCAGATGATCGCCGATGTTCCGCGTGCGGGCGGCGTGGTGGTGTTTCGGGGCTTCCCGCAAGGGAGCGCCAAGCTCTTTACCCAAATCCTTGGAAAAGCGCTCGCGGGCAAAACCGCGTCGCAAGCCGTGGGCATCGATCCGAGACTGTTCAGCGCCTTTTCGATTGAAAGCGTGCCGGCCTATGTTGTCGCGGCAAGCGACTTTGACCTCTGCGACGGATTTGACTGCCGCACAAACGTCCCGCCGCACGACCGGATGAGCGGCAATGTGACGACCGAATATGCGCTCCAGCGCTTTGCCGACGGCGGCGGCCCGGGCGCCCAGATCGCCCGGCTCCATCTCGAACGGCTGAAAGGCGAAACGCCATGAAAACGCATTCCCCAAAATTTTGCGCGCAGCTGATCTGCGCTGTTCTGGTCGCAGCGCTTCCGCTCCCGGCTTTCGCGCAAACCCCAACAGCCGCTGCCAAGGCCGAAGGCAAGGCCTTTGGACGCGAAAAAGCAAAGGCAGCGCAGGATGCCGCGACGACTACGCCAGATATACAAAGCATCCCCAATTTTGATGCCAATCCTTTGCAAACAGGGATGTACTATAATCCTGATGCCATGGCGCCAAGCGCTGCGGCGCAAGCCGGCAGTCATGAGGGCTATCGGACCATGCGGTCGTCGCAAACGAGCCGTGCACGCTTTGCGCCGGTGGATCTTGATGCAACGATCGCGCGTGCCCAAGCGATCAATGACGATCCCTTGAACTATACCAGCGGCATGGCGGTGACTAGCACGCAAGGCCGCTGCGTGCCATTGCCCGGTTCTACGGCAAGCAATGGCCGCTATATGGCGACCTGCAACAGCGGCTACACCGCAACGCAAGTAACGAAAAGCTGCCAGATTCCGCTCGAAGTCTCCGTCACCCCCACCACGGCCTACACCTATTGGTGCAGCGCTGCGGGTACCGACCGCTTTAACCGTGTCGATGATTGTGCGCTGTTCGAAAACCGGCAGTGCATCGAAACCGGAACACGCCCCGGCGTCTGTCTTGTATGGGAAATCGGCCCATTGGGCGAGCGTTACTGTATCGAGCCTGGCGAGCCGATCAGCATATTGAGCTGTCCGTCCCAAGTGCCTGGCGCAACACTACGCGCTACCACCACGCAAAATAGCGTGACGGCGGTACGCAACGAGAGCCAATGCTTGGGCTTAGCATCGGACAGCAACTGCACGCACGACGCTGAAACCTGCACCGACAGCGATCCTGTGACGCGGATCGTCAATGGCGTTTCAGTCACCCAGCCATGCTGGGCGTGGGAGCGCAGCTACACATGCTCTGAGTTCGCACAAGCACAGGACTGCGAGACGCTCGAGGCCACAGCCGGGTGCACTCTGGTGCGCGAGGATTGTTTGACAGACGAGCCCTGCCGCACCTGGGAAAGGGTCTATGACTGCCCGCTCCCCGATGCGTCGCAATCCTCAAACCAGTTCATCTGCGATGCCGATGTCTATTGCATCGATGGAAGCTGTGAGAGCATCGAGCGCGAAGCCAATGACGAGTTCAAGGATGCCGTTGTTGCGCTCGAAGCAATGGCGCAGGCCAATCGCGAATTTGATCCTAATACGCTGACCTTGTTCAAGGGCGAACGCGGCACCTGCTCGTCCAAAGTCTTTGGCGTCCTCAATTGCTGCAAGGGCAAGGGCTTCCCGCTCATCCCCGGCATCAGCCTGCTGGTCGCATTGGGCTGCAATGCGCAGGAACTGCTGCTCCACGAGCGCGATGCCAAGGGCCTTTGCGCCTATGTCGGCAGCTATTGCTCGGACTCGTTCCTTGGCGTCTGCCTCACCAAGAAGAAGGTCTATTGCTGCTTTGAATCGAAGCTGTCGCGGATCTTGCAGGAACAGGGCCGCATCCAGCTGGGCAAGCCCTGGGGCAAACCCAAGACCGAGAGCTGCGCCGGTTTTACCATCGACGAATTCTCGAGGCTTGATCTCAGCCGGATGGATTTTTCCGAAGTCTATGCCGAGTTCATGGAAGCGGCACGCCTGCCCGACGAACTCCAGACCGCAACCGCAATCCAGCAGAAAATCGAGGACTATTATGCAAATACAGGCCGTTAAAAAGCATAGCTTCCAAGCACTCCTCGCTTTGACAATCGCAGCATCAGCGACGTCGGCTGCATTGGCACAAGTGCCGCAGCCTCCCACTGACACGATCGAGGCGCGAGACGCATTCTACTGTGAAGAGCGCAAGCTCGGCTACTGGTTCTATTGCGAAAAGCCAAAGCCCGAGCCGGAAACGCAAACGCCCACCCTTCCATCGGAGAGCGCCGTCACCCGGCTCGATGCGATCACCGCAGAGCTGCGCGAACTCAAGGCACGCGCAATCCTCGAACCTAGCCCCGCCAATGTCACCGCCTACATCCGGTTGCAGCGTGCGCAGCTCGATCGCGCGTCGCTGTTCAGCGATGTCTGGCAACGGGCGATCTGGCAGGATCCGGGTCTTGACTATACGCTACAGCGGCCGGTCTCGACGCTCGGCAAGCGGCAGTGGCAGGATGCACGGACCGCCGAACGCAATGCGGTCATGGCCAATCTCTCCAAGCGCTACGGGCTATTCTATTTCTTCGCGCAAAGCTGCGGTGCCTGCAATGTGATGTCGCCGATTGTCCGGTCGGTTACCACAAATTGGGGCATGACCGTGCGCGCGATCTCCACCGATGGCGGCCCTTCGGCGCAATTTCCCGATTATATCGTCGAGACCAACCAGCGCGCCAAAATGGGGCTCGAGCCCAGAGTGACCCCCGCCGTCGTGCTGTGGGACGCCTTGAAAGGCCGCCCCATTCCGATTGGGTACGGCGTGATGTCCGCCGACGAGCTGCAGGATCGCATCTATCTCCTCACGCAAAAGGAAGCCGGACATGATTATTAGGTTCAAACGAACAATTGCCCTCCTCCTTGCCTGCACGCTTCCCCTCCAAGGCGTCTCCGCCGATGTCGGTAGCTCGATGGATTCCTTCCTCAATGATGTCGGCGGCGCTGCCAATATCAACGGACCAAGCGCCTATCAGGGGCAGTCGGCAGGCTATTACAGCCTCGGCAATGTGTGGACGCGCTTCCCGCAAAAGACGACGAACATCGCCAATTTGCAATTGCCGCGCGCCCGCGCAGGCTGCGGCGGTATCGATATTTTCGCAGGCAGCTTCAGCTTCATCAACGCCAGCGAGATTGTTGCGATGCTCAAAGCTGTTGCCAACAATGCGGTCGGTTTTGCGTTCAGTCTCGCGATCGATACGGTCTGCCCCGAGTGCTCGAAGATCATGCAGGAGTTCAGCCAGAAGGCGCAGCTCATGAACAATCTCAACGTCAACAGCTGCGAGATGGCGCAAGGTCTGGTCGGCGGCATCTGGCCCAAAGGCGATCTTGCCGACAAGGCGATCTGTGAAGCTATCGGCAATTCCGAAGGGATCTTCACCGACTATGCCGCCGCCAAACATGGCTGCGGGACGCGCGGCCAGCGTAGCAGCACTACCGAACAGGGTGCGGGCAAATATGATGATGTGAACAGCGGCGTACCGCGCAACTATACCTGGACGATCCTTAAAAAGTCTGCCTTCTTTTCGCCGGGTGGCAGCTTCGACCGCGAGCTTGCCGAATATGCGATGACGCTCATCGGCACGATCATCTATGTGCCGCCTAAGGACGAAGAGGCGGGCAAGTTCGTTCCCTTTGCAGGCGATGCGTCATCAACGCTGGTCACCGCGCTTTTGGACGGCACGCAAGGCCAGCCGGTCAGGATATTCGAATGCGACGAGCCCGATAAATGTCTCAATCCCACCTTCAAAACGCTCAGTCTCCCAACCTCCAAGGCGCTGCGGCCACGGGTTGCCGCGCTTATCGAGGGTATGGTCGATGCCATCCGGACCGATAGCGCGATCAGCGAAGCGCAAAAGGAACTGCTCCAGGTCGCGTCGATCCCGCTCTACAAGATATTGACGGTGCAGGCGGCTTATGGCCGCGGCATGCCGACCGATGATCGCGAGACGCTGGCCGAGATTGCCAGCGTCGATCTGCTCTTTGCCGTTCTTGACCGGATTGTCAGCGAAGCCGGCCGTTCAATGTCGAGCTTCATCGGCGCCGATGAAGCCAAGATCGCGATGTGGCAGGGACAGGTCAACGCCGTGCGCCAGAGCCTCGCTGACCGGCAGGCCAGCACCCATTTGCGGGTAGGTGCCATCATGCAGATCATCGAGAAGACGGCCTTCATCGAGAATGTGCTCGCCGCCTCGATGTCGCCCGGCATGGCGGCTTCGCTCGACTGGTCGCGCGCCGTCCAAAGCCGCGGCCTCGCCCAATAGCCACCAATATCGCAGGAAAACCCAAAATGGTCGAAGTCTTTACGGTCGGTGGCGGCGACTATCTGGTCAACATCTTCAATGCCGTTGCTGCCTGGACCGGCAATGGCGGCTATAAAAGCCTCTTGCAGGTCGTGATGGTGATGGGGCTCGCTTTCTCGGCGCTGACCCTTGCCTTTAACCAGGATTGGCGGGCGTGGATCAACTGGTTTCTGGGTGCGACCTTGATGTACAGTTGCCTGATGGTGCCAAGGCTCGATGTCCAGGTGACCGACCGTCTCAATCCCGGTCTTGCACCATCTCAAGTCAGCAATGTACCACTGGGCCTCGCGCTGATGGCAAGCTTTACGAGCCAGATTGGCGATTATCTTACCGGTTCGGCCGAAGTGGTGTTCGCCCTCCCCGGTGATCTCAATTACTCCAAAAACGGCATGATCTACGGCGCGCGGCTCTATGATGCGACGCGGTCGCTGCGGATTTCCGATCCGGAATTTGCCGCCAATCTCGACGAGCATTTCCGGCAATGCGTGTTCTACGATGTGCTGCTCGGCCGCTATTCGATGAAAGCGCTCGCCGAAAGCAACGACATCTGGACGACGATTGCGCCGGGAAGCCAGGCACGCGCCCAGCGTTTCCTGACCCGCGACACCAACAGCGGACAGGTAACGGCCAATATCATTACCTGCCGCGAAGCTTATACCAACCTCAACGGCCAGTGGAACGGGCTCATCGATGCCATGGGAACGGTGTTCGGCCGGCAACTCTATCCCAACCAGACAGCGGCGCTCGCCAAAGCCAAGCTCTTTGCCGACCTTCCCGTCGCCTACCAATATCTTTCCGGCGTCACCACGAGCGCAACCGATATCTTCAAACAGACGCTGACCATCAACGCGATGAGCCAGGCCATGCATTCGATGTCGGCGTCGAGCGGTGCGGGTAATGTCGATGTCTATGCCCAGACCCGCGCCGATATCCAGACCGAGCGCACCTATAGTTCGATTGCCAACAACGCCATGAAATGGGTGCCGCTGCTCAATGTCGTGCTGACGGTGTTATTCTATGCGTTGTTCCCGGTGCTGTTCCCGCTGTTCCTGATGCCCAAGACTGGACCGCTTGCATTGAAGGGCTATGTGACGGGCTTTTTCTACCTTGCCGCATGGGGGCCGCTCTTTGTCATCCTCCATATGATGCTGATGCTCAAAGGGGCTGCCGACATGAGCGCGGTTGCAAGCAGCAATGGCCTGACGCTTGCAAGCTTCACCGGCATGGCGGACGTGAATTCCGATATCGGGATATTGGCTGGCTATCTGGTTGCTTCGGTGCCATTTCTGGCAGGCGGGGTCGCCAAGGGGGCTATGGCGATCTCGCACCATGCAACAAGCTACCTCAATCCGAGCCAGAATGCGGCTGAAGAAGCAGCGCGCGAAGCGAGTACCGGCAATGTCTCGCTCGGCAATAGCAGCATCGAGAGTTCGAATGTGCTTTCGCGCCAGTTCGGACAAGGCACGGTCGCTCCATCCTTCACCTACGGATCGGCCCAAACGCGAGGTTATAGCGATACAGGTACGCAAACGACGAGTTTCCCGCAAGGCAGTTTCGACCAGCTCCCGACATCGAGCTACCCCTTTACGCCGACATTGGGCCAGGAGTTCACTTCGCGTCTTTCGACGATGGCCAGCCAGGCACGCGGCAACAGCGAGACCTTCTCGAACATGGCGCAGCAATCGACCGCGAGCGCGGTCACGCGGTTCAACGAACTGCGCAACCAGTTCAGCAAAGGCAGCAGTTTCGAGACCGCAAGCGGCCAGTCGAATTCTGACAGCATCCAGTCCGCGTTCAACGAGGTCGATCAGGCATCCAAGTCGCTGCAACGCCAATATGGCCTTTCGCGCCGCACCGCCGACGACATTACCACCTCATGGTTCCTGAACGGCGAAGCCTCGGCTGGTCTCGGTGGTGGTTTTGGTCCTGCGAAGCTCGGCGTTGCAGCAAAAGGAGGTCGCAATCAGTCATGGACCGATTCCGATATAGGTATCGCTTCCGAAGACCGTTCGCGCGTCATGGGCAGCCTCAAGCAAATATCGGACAGCCGTAACTGGTCGAGTGCGCGCGACAGCTTTGTGCGAACGGTCAGCACATCAACAAGCTCTTCGGTCTCAACGAGCGCAAACGGCATGAACGCGTCGTTGACAGAAGCACAGAGCTATACGCGCGAAGCCCGGCGTGCGGAGGAAATTGCCAAACGCCTTGAAAATCAGGCATCGTTTTTTGAGGGCAGCAGTGCAGCCGGCAACCTCAATCTCTCGCAAGCGTATAGGGAATGGGGCATGGGAGAGATCGAACGTAATCGGGACTTTTACGGCAATGCGCGGTTTGATGATATTGCGTTCCAGCTCAGTGCCGAAGGCCAAGAACTGCAAGCCAAGTTTATCGACAGCTATGCAGGTGAAGTGCGCGATGGCATCGAAGATAAGCTGGTGCTGACACCCGGCCCAACCATCTCGAAACCCGCAATAGGCTCGGAGCGGGATGTCCGGGCAAAATATCAAGGGGGCTCTACAAGCGGAAAATCGTCCGGCGGCAAGAATGTTAGGAACAGTATTGCAGACGAAGTTGATGATGCTCAGTCATCTGGACGCAAGCGCATCGACACAATCAAGGGCTATCTAGAAGGAACGACAAAGAGCGCGAAGGGTGCCAGCGCGGAAGCAGCTGACGAAGTCAAAGAATGGAAACCGCGCTAACGCGCAACTTCGCTGACGATTACAAAAACCATAAAAGCGAGGATTGCAGCGGTAGAAACGACAATTCCAGTGCGGCTCCAAGGGTCGGCCCACGCCTTTTTAAACCGGTATTCAGTCAATCGATTTTCAGATATTGCCCGATCAATTTCGGCGAGGCCTGCCCACTCAGGCTGGGGTGATTGCGGGATTGTGTCTTGCTTCGGATTGTTCGCAGGTTCGTCCATTTCAATTCTCCTTCACCCGCCACACCGGCAAAACTCCCCTCTGCTCCCTGCTGCTATAATATACAGTAGCCATATCCTTGTCAGTCGCATTCTGTGGTCACAGCACTTTCGATTTCGCATGGTTGCCATCGGATATGCTGGAGCAATTCTGCACGCTGCCACACATCGGCCAAACTCGCGCAGCTAGCCAACATAAAACGGCGAAGAAACGCTGGCCGCCGTGTGCGCGTGCTAGCGGTCTTGTTGACATGGAAACAGGCAAGAGTGCAAGCGGGTTAGCAAAACCTATCACCCTGTCCGAACCTGTGAGGACAGAGCGTGGCAATCATTCTCGCGCCCAGCCATCAATGGCGTCCGCATTTTTCCAATTTTATGGCGTTGAGCTTTTTCAGACTGAGTTCAAGCTATTTGGCAAAACACGAATTTGAAATGAGACCTGCAAATCAGTTTTGGTGAACAATACGAAACGTCCGCCTTTTAACAAGTTCAGAAGCCTTTCAGCGCCCCCTTTTTTTAACCTGTTTCGGATCAGGCATCTAATACAGAACCATTTTCCTTTGTGCCAAATCTCTGGGGGATCGAGCATTCCAAGCGCAGAAATCTATTTGGATATGCCCAGCGCCTTAAGAACCTCCGGCGTAATGGTTCCGGTGACGTTTAAGCCCCATTCGGATTGAAATTTCTCAAGTGCCGCCTTGGTTTTGGATCCAATGATGCCATCGTCAGTTCCGTCATAATAGCCGTATGAGATCAGCCCTCGTTGCACCTGTTTGACGGTATCCACGAAAGGATCTGCTTCGGTGGAGTTTGGTACTCCAAAAAGCGTCGACGGAGTTGCCGAGTTGGTCGCTGGATCAGCGCCATCAGACCTCGGGATCGATGGCGTCGAAAAGATATCCGACGATTGAACTCGAGGACGTGATGGCGGCGGGGGCGGCGGAGGAGGTGGTGGTGGCGTATATACGGGGTAATATCCGCCGCCGGAGCTGGATCGGTGACTCGAATGGCTTCGGTGACTGCTATGGCTCGAATGGCTACGATGACGGGCAATTTTGATGTCACCTGATTTGCGAAAGAGTTGAGATACATCGTTATTAATGTCGGAGTCTGCGGTACCGTTGACCGCGACAGTACCGTTCGTGGCATTGCCCGGAATCGGATACACAAAACCCGCTGCAAGAAGCGACGGGATTAAAAAGCCAGCCTTGCTCATAAGGGCTTCACCTCCATTTTGCCTTCAGGATGCCACTCGAAAAAGCCGGAACAGTCGTTGCGACCACTACACCTATTGCACCTACCAGCGAACTTTCTTTTCCAATCCGAAATTGATGCCGCACAATAGCTTCGGTAGCTTTCCGGAACACTGCACAAAGTGAAATTGAACAACGCAGCATCCACGCCGAAAAGCGTCGACATGTCGATCGCACGGGCGATTGGAGCGAAATCAGACGAATGGTCAAAGTAAAGAATGTCAAAGCGATTTTTGGCGAAGCCAATATTCTCAAGTTGCATGATCGACCATTGCACGATGAAACGAAGGTATCTTGCCACAAAATTGGCGATTTTCGGCAAATGCTCAGCGTTGGATTGCAGGACAACGGTTCTAAGCTCAATTTGTGCCGCGCTACTCATCAGAAGCGCTAAGCTTTCTTCTAGCCGAGTATGCGCACCTTGTTTTGCTACGATTGTATCGTGAACATCAGGGTCGGTACTGTAGAGCGGAATACCCCAGGTAACGCGCTTGAACGCTGGTCTGCAGAGTCGCTCGACATCAGACATCTCAAAATGCTGCGCGTTAGAGAGTATGTGCCAGCTCACGTCCGGACGGGAAGCGAAAGTTGATTCAACGAGGTCGAACAGCTCCGCTTTGTAAAGCGTAGGCTCGCCTCCCGAAATGCCGAGCATCGCGCCAAAAGGTGCGAGCTCGGCGGCTTGTCGATATTCCTCGAAACGATCGGTATGATGCTTCTTGGGTGGCTGGCTGCACATTACGCATAGCTGATCGCACCGTTCTGTAACGAGAAAGGTATTATGTTCTGAATTGGCGCGAACTAGCCGTTCGGCCGACGCTTTGACCGGGTCAACAACAACAATATCGCGGTCAAAGCTGTCCTTCCCAGTGCCCTCGATTTCGAACAAACCATGCTGGCCTGAAAACAACATCTTGTTTCCAGTATCCATTAGCAAATGGCTATCTCGGCCTTCGGCTTCTGCGTCGTCATATCGCAATCTGGTGACGAAACGCTTTTCGCCTTCAGCGCGGCAAGGATGTACCAAAGGGATCATAACGCATAAGGCTGCAAGGGAAGAGCATTGCCAGCAAGGCCAAGCCATTTTGCTAACGAATATTGAACTGCAGCCTCTTCCGAATAAATGAGACGCATGCACAGATCGAAAATGTGCAGATGCTTCTGACAAAAAAAGCTCTCGTGGCGCGGTAGGTCGATACGACCGTAGCGGGACAAATCGTCGATGAAATCCCGCCCGCAGTAAGGCTGATAGGTGCAGCGGTCGCAATCCGGATCACCGAAATTTGAGGCGTTGGCGTTGAAAAGTTTCTGGCGTTGTCGATCAATACCGCTTCGAACATGGCCCATCGTCAAATCGACAACGCCCGATCTCGTCAGCATTCGCGCCTCATCGGTTGGATAAAGCGCTCCGTCATGATCAATGACAAGATAGTCTATGCCGACAGGGTTGGGATTGCGCAAATCCACATGACCATCGACGCCCAGTCTAAAAATGCGTTTGAGGCACAGCGAGAGATAGGTTTCTTCAAGGACCATCGTCAGATCGGAATGATTGCGTGCGATTAGCGCGTCGATAAAACGATAATAATAACTCCACCATTCGCTATGGTCTTTGCCTGAGCTGGGATGGCGTTTACGCGCGAAACCTTGGTAGTTGATCGGACGCAGAAACAAATGGCTGAAGCCAAAACTTGCATAGGCATCGATCAAGCTCTGCGGCTCTGGAGGATTACGTTGATCGATCGTCGGCAGTGCTGACACGCGATCGATTCCAATCTGCTCTACCACTTTGGCCAAGTTATCAAAAAAGCGGTCCGTCGCGTCAACTTGGGACGTGCGCTGTTGTTGATGCACCAGTCGGCTTCCATCAAGAGACGTTGAAATATAGACTCTCTCATCGCGAAGAAGTGCAATCAGCTCAGGCGTCAAATGCGCGAGATTGGTGCAAATGACGAACTCGGCCTGTTCAAACCGGTCACAAGCAGCGATGATGTTAGAGATAATATCTAAGCGAAGCGTTGGCTCTCCGCCTTGAAATTCAATCTTGATTTCCGATCCATCGAGCGCATCGATGAATTCGATAACGTCGCCTAAGGTCTCATCGGTCCAGTCGTAGCCGTTTGTATCTTCGCCAACTCGGGAAACTTGGCAATAAGAGCAACTCAGGTTGCAACGAAGCGTTGGCACGAGGATCAGATAGTTAAGTTTGTCAGGCGTTGTGATCCGCGCTTGATATTGAAATTCCTGACTCGATACGCGCAGTCCATCATTGGCGCCGACATGGCCATGAACACGCAGAAAGTTCAAGTCAGCCTGCGTCAAGCCGCCATTGGTAAGTCGATCACAAAAATGCTCACTAGCTGTAAAAAAATGCCCCGCATTATTAGTCAAGACATTGCCAAAGTGTGGAATATGACGTTGTCGCAGATTGGATAGCGGCACAGTTAAGCGATCAGCGCCGTTGCTGTAACAGTGCGTCTGATCCTTAAAAACCGTCAATGCCAAGTGCCCCGATACATAGTAAGCAAAATAGGAGTACGATGCGAAGATAGTTGAAAATTACGTTTCAAGAGTCAATCAATGTATTTTGTTAGCCACTTTGAAATCCTGCCCATGCTCGTTCTGTTAGCGTCCGCGCTCGTGGTGTAATTTCCGGTGTA
>JADLBY010000095.1 GCA_020847445.1 Sphingomonadaceae bacterium
AGGGTTTTGAGGAACGACATTCGCGGCTTCTCCTTTGACTGTTTGCCGGTATGTTAGGAGAAGTATCACCGTTTCGCTAGAGCTTTACGGCCGGATTGTCGCCGCACCAGCGAAGGCTAGCGCCTATCTCGACCTCCGGTTCCAGCCTTGCCGCGTGACGGGCCCCAGCCTGCGCTGGGGCTGCGCGTCTTGCCAACTATGCCTCAGCTCCCAAAAACCCGGGCGAAAATCGTGTCGACATGTTTGAGGTGATAGCCGAGATCGAATTTCTCCTCGATTTCCTGCGGCGACAATGCCCTGGTCACATCCGCATCGGCTTTCAGCAGTTCGAGCAGCGACAATTGCCCGTCCGATTCCCAGACCTTCATCGCGTTGCGCTGCACGAGGACATAGCTGTCCTCGCGGCTGACGCCCGCCTGGGTGAGCGCGAGGAGCACGCGTTGCGAGTGGACAAGGCCGCCCATCTTGTCCAAATTCTTCTGCATCCGTTCGGGATAGACGAGCAGCTTGTCGACCACGCCGGTCAGGCGGGCCAGCGCGAAATCGAGCGTGATCGTGGCATCGGGGCCGATATAGCGCTCGACCGAGCTATGGCTGATATCGCGCTCGTGCCACAGCGCGACATTTTCCATCGCCGGAATGGCATAGCTGCGCACCATGCGGGCAAGGCCGGTCAGATTTTCGGTCAGCACCGGATTGCGCTTGTGCGGCATGGCCGAGCTGCCCTTCTGGCCGGGCGAGAAATATTCCTCCGCCTCCAGCACTTCGGTGCGTTGCAGGTGGCGGATTTCGACCGCGAGCCGCTCGATCGACGAGGCGATCACGCCCAGCGTCGCGAAGAACATCGCATGGCGATCACGCGGGATGACCTGCGTCGAAACCGGCTCGACCGACAGGCCGAGCCTGGCGGCAACATGTTCCTCGACGCGCGGGTCGATATTGGCGAAAGTGCCGACCGCGCCCGAAATCGCGCAAGTGGCAACATCCCTGCGCGCGGCCAGCAGCCGTTCCTTGCAGCGCGAAAATTCGGCATAGGCCTCCGCCATTTTGAGGCCGAAGGTGACGGGTTCGGCATGGATACCGTGGCTGCGGCCGATACAGGGGGTCAATTTGTGTTCGAACGCGCGGCGCTTGATCGCGGCGAGAAGCGCCTCGAGATCGGCCAGCAATAAATCCGACGCGCGCGCGAGCTGCACCGCCAGGCAGGTATCGAGCACGTCCGAACTGGTCATCCCCTGATGCATGAAGCGCGCTTCATCGCCGACCTGTTCGGCAACCCAGGTGAGGAAGGCAATCACGTCATGCTTGGTCACAGCCTCGATGGCATCGATTGCGGCGACGTCGATCGCCGGGTTGGTTGCCCACCACGCCCACAGCGCGTCGGCCGCCGCCTTCGGCACAACGCCCAGATCGGCCAGCGCCTCGGTCGCGTGCGCCTCTATCTCGAACCAGATTTTGAATCGGTTTTCGGCATCCCAGATGGCAACCATGTCGGGGCGGGCGTAGCGGGGGACCATGTGCGGGCTTTCTGCGGCAAGGATTGGAGTCGCCCGCGCCGTTAGCAGGCGGGCGGCACAGCGTCAAAAGCGCAACGAAAAAGGGCGGCGCAATCGCACCGCCCATATTCCTAATGCAAATTTTCCGATCAGAACTCGTAGGACACGCGCCCGTACAGGAAACGGCCACTGAAGCCAAAGGGCGACTGCGAACTATAGGGCAGGAACGAGTTGTTGAAGCCATAATTCACGCCGTCCACGGTGCCGAAGGGCAGGCGATCAGGATAGACATCGAACAGGTTGTTCGCACCAAAGGCAACCGACAGCTTCTCCATCGGCTTGATGCGCAGTTCGAGGTCGGTGACCCATTTGGGAGACAGGAAGATGTCGCCCGGAACATCGCCCGGCTTCAGGTCGATATTGTTGTTGTTCGCTGCGGTCGAGAAGCTGCTGGGCAGGAACACCTCGCCATAACGGTTGGTGCGCAGCGTCAGGCCGAACATGTCATAATCCCAATCGAGGCTGAAATTCAGCTTGTTCTTGGGCTGGCCATCGGTCAGGCGATAGCTTTCCTGACGCGCGAACAGACGCTGTGCGGTGAAGCCGGAAAAGACCCGTCGATCGGTAATTTTGGTGTCGTTGAGATTGTAGCCAGCACTCAACCGGATTGTGCCGAGGCCCATGTCAGGGACGCGGTAGCTGGCAACGATATCCAGACCTTCGGTTTTGGTGTCGATGCCGTTGATGAAAAAGCGGGCCGACGACACGCCGGTGATGCCAGCGGCCGTCAACTGGCTGACGACGTCAGCCCCCTGCAGGTTTTCGGTCAGCGTGATGCGGTCGTTGATCTTGATGTTGTAATAATCAACCGTCAGGTTCAGGCCCGCGAGCATCGACAGGGTGACGCCACCGCCGAAATTGACCGATTTTTCAGGTTTCAGCGGTTGTGCGCCCAGCGCGATTGCGACAGGCGAGGATACCGGGAACGTCCCGATCTCAATCAGCGTCCCGCCTACATTGTTGGTGGAGGTTGTCTGGAAAGACTGCTGCGCAAGGCTTGGGGCACGGAAACCGGTTGAAATCGATCCACGGAAGGCAAGGCCATCAATCGGTTCGAAGCGGGCCGCGGCCTTGCCGTTCACCGTGTCGCCAAAGTCGCTATAATGCTCGTAACGTCCGGCCAGTTGCAGCGTGAAGGCGCTGGTCAGGTCGGCGTCGAGTTCGACATAGGCGGCATAGCTGTCACGCGATTCATCGGTCGCATTGCTGGGGCGGAAGCCGGGGAATACCTGCGAACCACCTGCAGCGTTATATGGCGCAGCGGAATAGGGGCCGTTGATATAGCTTTGCAGCTCGCCAGCGACGATCTTGTAATTCTCGTCCCGATACTCGCCACCAAATGCCAGAGAAACGCTTTCACCGATGCCGAGATCAAGGTCGCGACGGAGGTCGAGATTGACCGTGGTCTGGCCAGCGCGCATGCCACCGGCGTTGAACCGGCGGGCGCTGTCGGTGCCACCCAGCGAGGTGTTGACGGTATTTTCCACCTTGTAGTTCAACAGGTTGGAGCCATAGACCAGCGACAGGTCATAGTCCCAGGCACCCAGTGCGCCGCGCAAACCTGCGGCGGCCGATATGTCGACAATCTCGCTGACGATCAGCGGAAGGAAGCCATCGGCATAGATGGGCACAAAGGTTGTCGTCGAAGCGGCCCAGTCGCGGTTGCGGACGTCGGAGGAGCGGCGATAGAAGCCTGCGCCGTTGCCATCGCGCACGCCATAGCTGCCAAAGGTGTAGAATTCGACATTGTCCGACAGATCAAAGCCTGCATTCAGGAAGAAATTCAGATCCTTGGACACACCATCGCCATAACGGTGGGCGTAACGGTTGAAGGTCGCTTCGCGCGGATCGCCTGCGGCAAAATAGTTGCGGCGGATATCGGGGCCGGACCGGTTGGTCGGCGAACGATCCTTATATTCGGCCGTGAAGTTCAGATAACCACTGTCACCGAGCGGAAGACCGAAGTTCGAGGCGAAGGTATAGGTGTCGCCGTCGCGGCGCTTGCGATCCTGCCCGGTATAGGTGATGACCGGATTGTCCGCCGCACCGGTCGTCAGCGACACGGTGTCGACCTGGCCGACATCCTCCATAGTGGTGATATATTTGCCGTAGGTCGCCTGTGCGCGGCCGCCAACGCCCTTTTTGAGCTGGACGTTGATCACGCCTGCAATGGCATCCGAACCGTAGAGCGAAGCCGCGCCGTCGCGCAATACTTCGATACGTTCGATGGCGAGAGGCGGAATGGTGTTCATGTCGACCGCCGTCGAGCCGCGACCGACCGAGCCGTTCAGGTTGATCAGCGATGACTGGTGGCGACGCTTGCCGTTGACGAGCACCAGCACCTGATCAGGGGCAAGGCCGCGCAGCGTGGCGGGACGCAGCGAGTCCGTGCCGTCGGTCAGCGAGGGCTGGGGGAAGTTGAACGAGGGAACCAGCTGGTTCAGCAGGCGGTTGGTTTCGGTCGAGCCGCTGTTCACCAGATCCTGGGCCGAAAGGACGTCAACGGGAACCGGGCTGTCCGCGACCGTCCGGTCGGTGCGGCGGGTGCCGGTCACGATGATTGCGGGTTCGATCGCCGCGTCATCCGCCTGTGCTTCATCCTGTGCATAGGCCGGAGCGGCCGTGCCGATCATCAGTGCCGCAATCGATGCCGAAAGTGCGAGAAGCGGTCCGGAATTCGAGCTTTTCATATTGTGTCCTTCGCCCTGTTGTTGAAACTGGCCGGAAAGCTGCCACTTATGAAAAGCTTTGGCCAGTTTGCGCGAAATTATCCTGCATTTTCTGTTGTCGCTGTGTCATTATTGCAACGCAGCATGATATCGCGGGCGACGACAAATAGCTGTGGATTGCTGCAATCGGCGCTTTTCGCGGAGTCCGTGCGCGGCTATCGGGGCGGGGATGGCTGATACCACCGATACCGATATGCCTGCCGAAGACCCGTTCGACCAGATCGTCAACGCGCCCTTCGATGCCGCGATTTCCGAACGCTATCTGATCTACGCGATGTCGACGATCACCGCGCGCTCGTTGCCCGATCTGCGCGACGGGCTGAAGCCGGTGCACCGCCGCCTGCTCTGGGCGATGCGGCAGCTGAAGCTCGATCCCGCGAACGGCTACAAGAAATGCGCGCGCGTTGTCGGCGATGTCATCGGCAAATATCACCCGCATGGCGACCAGTCGGTCTATGACGCGATGGTCCGCCTCGCACAGACATTTTCGCTGCGCTATCCGCTGGTCGACGGGCAGGGCAATTTCGGCAATATCGACGGCGATAACGCAGCCGCCTATCGCTATACCGAAGCCAGGCTGACCAGAACCGCCATCGAATTGATGGCCGGACTGGACGAGAACGCCGCCGATTTCCGCCCGACCTATAATGGCGAGGATGAAGAGCCGGAAGTGATGCCCGGCCTGTTCCCGAACCTGCTGGCAAACGGGGCCAGCGGGATTGCGGTCGGCATGGCCACGAGCATCCCGTCGCACAACGCCGCCGAAGTCATCGATGCCGCGATGCTGCTGATCGATCAGCCCAAAGCGACGCACGAACAATTGATGCAGATCGTGCAGGGGCCCGATTTCGCGACCGGTGGCGTGCTGGTTGACAGCCGGGAGACGATCGCCGCCGCCTATGAAAGCGGGCGCGGCGCCTTGCGGGTTCGCGCCCGCTTCCATGCTGGCGAGGCGAAGGACGCGACCGATCGCGACGCCGGGATCGAGCGGCTTTCGGGTGGAACCTGGCAACTGGTGATCACCGAAATCCCCTATCAGGTGCAGAAGGGCAAGCTGATCGAACAGATCGCCCAACTGATCGCCGACAAGAAACTGCCGATCCTCGACGATGTGCGCGATGAATCCGACGCCGAAATCCGCATCGTGCTGGTGCCGAAAAGCCGCAATGTCGATCCCGAGGATCTGAAGAATGCGCTGTTCCGGCTGACCGATCTCGAAACCCGTTTCGGGCTCAACATGAACGTGCTCGATGCCAATCGCGTGCCCAAGGTGATGGGAATTGGTGAAGTGCTGCGCGAGTGGCTGACGCACCAGATCGAGGTGCTGGTGCGCCGTTCGCAGCACCGGCTGGAAAAGATCGACGCCCGGCTCGAACTGCTCGAAGGCTATATCATCGCCTATCTCAATCTCGACCGGATTATCGAGATCATCCGCACCGAGGATGAACCCAAGCCGGTGATGATGGCCGAATTCCAGCTGACCGACCGGCAGGCCGAGGCGATCCTCAACATGCGGCTGCGGTCGTTGCGCCGCCTTGAAGAAATGGAGCTGCGGCGCGAGCGCGACGAACTCATCGCCGAGCGTGAGGATCTGGTGAAGCTGCTCGAAAGCCCGGCGCGGCAACGCACGCGGCTCAAGAAGGATCTGACCAAATTGCGCGCTGGCTATGCCGAAGATACCGAGCTTGGTCGTCGGCGCACATCGCTGATCGAAGCGGCCCCGGCCCGCGAAATCTCGCTCGAAGCCTTTGTCGAGCGCGAGCCGGTGACCGTGATCCTGTCGAAACGCGGCTGGATCAAGGCGATGAAGGGCCATGCCGATCTGTCCGCAAAGGCCGATTACAAGTTCAAGGAAGGCGACGCGCTGGCGCAGGTGTTCCACGCGCAGACCACCGACAAGATCCTCGTCGCCACCGCCAATGGCCGTTTCTACACCATCGGCGCCGACAAGCTGCCCGGCGCGCGCGGTTTTGGCGAGCCGCTGGGGACGATGATCGATATCGAAGCCGGAAACGACATCATCACACTGTTGCCGGTCACACCCGGCGGGCGGATGTTGCTCGCGGCTTCGACGGGCAAGGGCTTCATCTGCCGGATGGAGGATGTCGTCGCCGAAACGCGCAAGGGCCGTGGTGTGGTGACGTTAAAGCCCGGTGCGCGCCTGCAGGTCGTGCGACCCGCGCCCGCCGGGGCAACTGATGAAACAACCGGCAAGGATCAATATGTCGCGGTCGTCGGCGAGAACCGCAAGCTGGTGGTCTTTCCGATGAACGAAATCCCCGAAATGGCGAAGGGGCAGGGTGTCACCCTGCAACGCTACAAGGATGGCGGGCTTTCCGACGCGATCTGTTTCAACCTGAGCGAAGGGCTGAGCTGGACGATGGGCGGCGACAGCGGGCGGGTGCGCACCGAAACCGACCTGACCCAGTGGCGCGTCGCGCGCGGGGCTGCGGGCC
>JADLBY010000096.1 GCA_020847445.1 Sphingomonadaceae bacterium
CACCACGCCCTGCTTGGTTTCCGGCACAATAGAGACTGTGCTGATGAGCAGGACCAGCGCTGCAAGGCCGGCAACCAGCATGGCAAGCGGGTTGGAAAGGAAGCGCGAAATCACGGACGGATTGTCATAGCTCATCGCCCGGCCTCCTCCACTGTAACACGCGGCCGCCCATTCCCGAGCGGAAGATAAGGGGCAATGCTGCCAGGCTCGACAATCGTCTTGTCGGTGTTCGAAAGCACGGCTTCCATCGTTTCATAATACATGCGCTTGCGCGTAACACCGGGGGCCAGCTTATATTGCGCATAGACCTTGTCGAACGATGCCGCCTCGCCCTCGGCGCGCGCGATCACCTGCTGCGCATAGGTATTGGCGTTGTTGATATTCGCCTGCTTTTCCTGCTGCTTGACCGTCACAAGCTTGAACGCGTCATTGACCGGCGCAGGTGGGTCCGCCTGCTTGATGGCGACACCGCGGATCGTAATGCCCGCCTTGTAATCGTTGAGCAGCACCTGCATGCGCTGCGCCACGCGCGTTTCGATCTGGCTCCGGCGCGGGCCGAATGCATCGTTGAGCGTGACTGTGCTCATGATTTCGCGCATCGCACTTTCGGCAACTTCGCGGATCGTCGCTTCCGGTTGGGCAAGTTCGAACAGGTAATTTTCCGGCTGACGTACGCTCCAGCGGACCTGGTACGCCAAGTCGATCACATTCTGGTCACCGGTGAGGATCAGGTTCTGGCCGGAACCATCCGGCACGTCGATGGACTTGATGCCCCGGATATTGACCTTTTCAACGCGATCGATCGGAGCTGGCAACGTCATGCCGATGCCGGGTTCAAGTTTACCGGCATATTTGCCGAAGCGCGTGATGACACCCTCCTGCTGCGGTTCGATCCGGTGAAAGCTTGTGAAGAGGAGCCACATCACGATCAGCGCGATAAGGCCAAAACGGACAAATGACGCACCGTTCCCGCCGCCGGGCAGCGGGCCACCCGCGCCGAAGAGCCCGCGCAGCTGTTCCAGCAGCTGATCAAGCACAGAAGTGCCACGCGGGCCGCGTGGCTTCCCGCCGCCAGGGGGCTGGTTCCAGGGATTGCGGGGGCCACCGCCACCCGAATCGCCGCCGCCGCCCTTGCCGCGCCCGCCCCACGGGCCACCTTCATTGAAAAGGGCGCCCGCACGCGCCCGCAATGCCGAAACAATGTCCATGAAAGTCATTATAGGGAGCGACGATGGCGAAAAACAGTGGCCAGCAAAGAATCTCTGCGTAAAGCACCTGCATGCCTGAAACCAATCCCCTGATCACCCTTCTCGATGCCATTGCCGATCCCGGTGGTCGCGGCGGCCTCATCGCCAGCGGCCGCGCTTCGGCCCCGCGCATCAGCGGTGGCAAGGCCAGCCTCATTCTCGACGTGACTGGCCTTTCAGCCTCCGAACGCGATGCGCTCGACAAGGCGGTCCATGCCGCGATCGAGACTTTGCCGGACGTGACGGAAATCCGCGTCGCGATGACGCAGGAAAAGGTGGGCCGCAGGCTCATTGCGGTCGGGAGTGGCAAGGGCGGTGTCGGAAAATCCACGCTGGCGGCCAATCTTGCAGTCGCACTCGCACGTCTGGGACGCAGGGTCGGGCTGATCGACGCGGACATCTACGGCCCGTCGCAGCCGCGCCTGATGGACAGCGAAGGCGCCCGCCCCACCGCGAAGGACCAGAAGCTCGATCCAGTGCCGACACGATTTGGCGTACCGATGCTGTCGATGGGGCATCTGGTGAAGCCGGGACAGGCCGTCGCCTGGCGTGGCCCCATGGCGGGCAATGCCCTTGGCCAGCTGATCGATGCCGATTGGGGGCAATGCGATCTCCTGATCGTCGACCTTCCGCCCGGCACCGGCGATGTCCAGTTGTCGATGATCCAGAAGCACAAGCCTGCCGGCGCAATCATCGTTTCGACACCGCAGGACCTGGCGCTGATCGACGCAGCACGAGCCATTGACCTGTTCAACCAGTCCACAGTCCCGATCATCGGGCTCGTCGAGAATATGGCGGGCTACCAATGCCCGAAATGTGGCGAGATATCCGATCCGTTCGGACATGGAGGCGCCGAAGCCGCGGCAAAGCAACTGGGTCATGCGTTCCTCGGGCGCATTCCGCTCGACATTGCGATCCGCAGCGCCTCTGACGATGGCACGCCGCCAGCCGCTGGCGATGGCCCTGCGGCAGCCGCATTCAATGCAATCGCACAAAGCCTGATCACCTGGCTCGACAATCAGGAAAGATAAGATGCCGCTCGAATCCGGCGCTGACATCCGCGCATTGCTTGAAGAGACGAAGACGATCGCGCTTGTGGGCGCGTCCGCCAATCCCGCACGCGACAGCCACGAAGTCATGGCCTTCCTCCAGCGCCAAGGTTACCGCGTCATCCCGGTGAACCCTGGTCTGGCTGGACAGCAACTGCTTGGCGAAACGGTTGCCGCGCGCCTTGCCGATGTCGAAGGCCAGATCGACATGGTCGACATCTTCCGCAACAGCGACGCCGCCGGCCCGATCACGGACGAGGCGATCGCGATCACGGCCGCGGTCGTCTGGATGCAGCTCGGCGTGCGCAACGACGCGGCCGCGACGCGCG
>JADLBY010000097.1 GCA_020847445.1 Sphingomonadaceae bacterium
CAAACTCCACCATAACGATGAACCCGGTGGCCACCAGCGACGCCGCATTCCGGGGTGGGGCATGCCCCACCCCGGAATACACCATCGCCTACACCGGAAATTACACCACGAGCGCGGACGCTAACGCCTTCCCGATTTGCTCATTTCCATCGAACTGCAGTTTCGCAGGCCAGTGCTGCCTGCGGAACCCATTCTGGCCAAGTAGGATAACGCCATGGACGCCAACAACAGCAATCTCACCCCCGGTCTTCCTGTCGAAGGAATCGACGGAACGGCAGCCGCCTCGGTCGCCGCAACCGCAGCCGGCATCTACGCGCAATTCGCCCTGCAGGCCGCCGCGCTGGTGCCCGGACAGGACGGCCAGCTGGTGTTGCCCAATGGCGTAGGCCTGGACGATATTCGCGTGTCCGGTCGCGATCTGGTGATCCGCATGCCCGATGGCAGCGAAGTCGTGATCCCCGATGGCGCCATCATCGTCCCGCAATTTGTCGTGGATGGCGTTGCTGTGCCGCCGGTCAACCTTGCAGCCTTGCTGATCGGGCAGGAGCCGCAGCCTGCGGCTGGCCCGCCGCAAAGCTCGGGCGGCAACTTTGCCCAGAACCCCGGCGACATCGGCGATCCCTTTGGCCTGGGCGACCTGCTGCCGCCGACCGAACTCGCCTTCCCCGAACCCGAGCAGCGTGAGCTGGTCCCCGGCCTTGTCGACCGCGATCCGGACGTGAATATCCAGGATGGCGGCCCTGCCGGCAAGGACGTGATCGACAATGTGAGCGAGGGCGGCCTGCCCGGCACACGGGCAAACGGCAATGTCGAATCGCCGGGCTCGACGCCGGGCAACGGCACCGATTCGACAACCGGAACGATCCTCATCAACTCGCCCGACGGCATTGGTTCGATCACCATCAATGGCGTCGTTTACACGGGCGAGGGACAGCAAATCACGACGCCGAATGGCGTGCTGACACTGGGCCCGCTAGTCGGCGACCAGATAAGCTATACCTATCGCCTGACCGACAATACGTCGGGCGACAGCACGACCGACGTGTTCACCGTCGTCCTGACGGATACCGACGGCGATTCATCGACGGCACGCCTGACCATTGCCATCGCCGATGACGTGCCGACAGCCCGCAACGACACCGACAGCGTTGCCGGTGGCACTTACGGCCCCGAATCCGGAAATGTCCTTTCCGGAACCGGCACGACCAGCGGCGCGACCGGCGCCGACACGCTGGGCGCCGACGGCGGCGCGGTGACCGGCTTCCGCGCGGGCACAACAGGTGGCTTTGCTGCGGTCGGCACAACCATCACCGGCCAGTATGGCACGTTGACGCTGGGCGCGAACGGCACCTACACCTATGTCCGCAACACCAACACCCCCGGCGGTGTCAGCGACGTCTTCAGCTACCAGTTGACCGATGGCGATGGCGACACGTCGACTGCGACGCTGACGATCAATATCGGCGACGCCCCCAACCGCATCACCTTCATCCCCGACATCGGCGAAGGCACGCAGGTGCGCGAGCCGCATCTGCCCGCGCGCGAAGGCGAACCTTCGGGCTCGCAGTTCGACGGCAACAACGAAACGACCAGCGGAACCATCACCTTCAGCTCGCCTGACGGCGTCGGAAGCGTCACGGTCTCGGGCGTGACGGTCACGCCCGGTTCGTTGCCGCAGACGGTATCGTCGGATGCGACGGGAACGCTGGTTATCACCGCCTATACCTATGATCCGGTTACCGGCGTCGGCAGCATCACCTACACCTATACGCTGAACGACAATACGCTGAACACCGCAGGCAGCACGGTGACCTTCCCGGTGGTCG
This sequence comes from Sphingomonadaceae bacterium, assembly GCA_020847445.1. Classification (GTDB taxonomy): domain Bacteria; phylum Pseudomonadota; class Alphaproteobacteria; order Sphingomonadales; family Sphingomonadaceae; genus Sphingorhabdus_B. Next base: position 1,827 of record JADLBY010000097.1, read on the forward strand.
TCACCGATCTGGACGGTGATACGGCCAATGACGAACTGAACATCAATATCGTCGATGACGCCCCGCTGGCAGCCAATGACAGCGGCACCCAGGCCAGCGAAAACGCCGCCGTAACCGTCAATGTTTTTGCAAATGACACGCCCGGCGCCGACGGCGTCAACCTGTCGACCGGTGTTGCCGTTGTCGCGGACTCGCTCAGCGGTGCAGGTAGCCTTGCCTATGATGGCAATGGCAACTTCACCTACACGCCTGCCGCGGGCGAGGAAGGCGTCGTAACCTTCCAGTACACCATCACTGACGGCGACGGCGATCCGTCGACGGCCACGGTTACGATCACCCTTCTCGAGGATTCGGGACCGCGTGTCGATGTCAGCGGAGAGAATTTCTCCGACGAAGCGGGCCTGCCCGCACGCGGCAGCGAACCGGCAGGTTCGAACGAAGCCTCGGACAGCGAAACCACGGGCGGTACAATCACCATTTCGACCGGTGGCGACACGCTCCAGTCGCTGGTGATCAACGGCGTCGATGTTACCGCTGGCGGCACCGTTACCGGCGCGCACGGCACGCTGACCGTCACCGTTTCGGACGGGGACTACAGCTATAGCTACACACTGACCGACAACACATCGGGCGATGCGACCACCGACAGCTTCAATGTCGTGGTTACCGACAGCGATGGCGACAGCGCGAACGATACGCTGGTCGTTGCCATCCATGACGATGTGCCGACTGCGACCGATGACGCCGACAGCATTGCGGCGGGCGAATATGGCCCGGCAACCGGCAATGTCATTTCCGATGCCGAAGGCGATGGCGGGGCAGACGTAACCGGCGCCGACGGCGCAACCGTTACCGCTGTTTCGGGAACTGCAGCCGGCACCGTCGGCGGCTCGACCGCAGGCCAGTATGGCGTGCTGACGCTGAATGCCGATGGCAGCTACAGCTACACCCGGAATCCGGGTACGCCGGGCGGCGTTTCGGATGTCTTCAGCTATACCATCACCGATGGCGACGGCGATCCGGCCACCGCCACGCTGACAATCAGCATCGGCGACAGCAAGACCTCGCTCGACCTTCCGGGCGACGGCGATGCCGGAACGCAAGTCGACGAGGCAGGCCTGCCTGCAGGCTCAAATGCCGCTTCGGACAGCGAAACCACTGCTGGAACAATTGCTTATACGGCCCCCGATGGCCCGGCCACGGTCACTATCGATGGCGTCGCCGTCACCGCAGTTGGCCAGACCTTTACCGGCAGCTTCGGCACGCTGACCATCACCAGCATCGCTGCGGGTGCGATCGGCTATGAATATGTGCTGACAACCAATACCGCTGGCGATGCGACATTCGACGATTTCGCCGTGGTCGTTACCGACCAGGATGGAGACAACACGCCGGGAACGCTGGTTATCGACATTGCCGACGACGTGCCGACCGCACGTCCCGATGTCGACAGCGTGAAGGAAGACGGCCCGAACGTGGCCGACGGCAATGTCATTACCGGCGCCAATGTGGCCGATGCCAACGCGACAGACGGCGTGATCGACACCAAGGGTGCGGACGGGGCGACGGTAACTGCGGTGGCGTTTGGTGGCACCGACGGCACGGTGGGGTCGGCGCTCGCAGGCACCTATGGCGCCCTGACACTCAACGCGGATGGCAGCTATAGCTATGTGCTGAACAGCGAAGACCCGCGCGTGCAGGGCCTCGACAGCGATGACAGCCTGACCGAAATCTTCACTTACACCATCACCGATGGCGACGGCGATCCGTCGACCACGACGCTGACGATCACGATCAACGGCAATGATGATCCGATCACAATCAACGGCCTGAATGTCGAAGGGCCTGACCTGACGGTTGATGAAGATGACCTGTCCGACGGTTCGTCGCCCAGCGCGGCTGCGCTGACCCAGACCGGCAATTTCACGGTCAATGGTGTTGACGGCATTGCATCGATCCGGATCGAAGGCACCGAAGCCTTTGTCGGACAGCAGTTCACGACCGCGCACGGCACTTTCACGATCACGTCGATTTCGGCCCCGGCCAATGGCAGCGCAACCGCCATCACGATCGGCTACAGCTATGTGCTGACCGACAACACCGCGCATGCCAATGCCGATGGGCAGAACTACATCACCGAATTGTTCGACGTCGATGTTACCGACACTGACGGGTCGACCGACAGCGATCAGGTTGAAGTGCGCATCGTCGACGATGTGCCGACAGCCGCGCCTGACGGCACCTATTCGGTCGCCGAACAGACGCCCTTCACCTTCGATGCCCTGGCCAACGATGTCAAAGGCGCGGACGGCGTCAATCTTGCGACCGGAGTTGAAATTGCAACCAATCCCGCCAAGGGCACGGTGGTTTACAACGCCGACGGCACTTTCACCTATACGCCCAATGCGGGCGCCGAAGGTTCGGACAGCTTCACCTACACGATCACCGACGCTGACGGCGATCCGTCAACAACGACGGTCACGTTCGATCTGCTCAAGGACTCGGTGCCGAATATCCTTCGCATCTCGAACCTGACGGTCGACGAAGACGGCCTGCCCGATGCCAATGCCGACGCAGCGCCGCTGCAGACGACCCCGAGCGAGACCGATTCCACCGAGAGCGCAACCGCATCCGGCACTGCCGTCGTCAATTTTGGCGCGGACGTTCCCACCGACCTCCTGGCTTCGATCAAGCTCGTCGATACGGCCGCGCTTGACGGACAGTTGAAGACGCTCGACGGTGCCGATGTTGTCTTCGCACTGGAAAGCGGCGATCTGGTGGGCCGCAGCGGCGGTACGGAAGTTGTCCGCATCGAAATCACCGGCGCAGCCGCAGGCCCCAATCCCGGCGATGTAACCTACACATATTCCACCACAATTTCTCAGCCGGTGAAGCATGTTGCATCCGGCAGCGAAGATTCGGTCACGCTGAACGATGTTACATTTCAGGTAACCGACAGCGAAACCGACACTGCGAACGGAACCTTCGATGTCACCGTTACCGACGATGTGCCGTCGCTGGATGTCAGCAAGGGTGATGATGCCGGACTCGTGCTGACAACGCAGGATGCCGACACGGACGGCGTACCGACCGCAGAAGATGTGGCGACAAGCCTGGCCAATTTCGGCGGCGTTTTCGGGCTCAGCTCGACCGCTGGTGCCGATGGTGCAGCGGCGCCGTCGCTGGCCTTTGCCCTGAACACCGCAGGCGGCGCATCGGGGCTGACCAGCCACGGCCTGGCCATCAACCTGTACAAGGTCGGCGATGTCATTGTCGGCTCGACCGCGGCGACCGCGCCCGCGAGCGCGACGGCTGCATCGGTGGTCTTCTCGGTTGCGGTCAGCAGCTCCGGCGTGGTGACGCTGACCCAGTATCAGCAGATCGACCATAGCCTGCCCGGCGAGGCCGATGGCCCCTATGATGACCAGTTCGCGACGCTGCTCGACAGTGCGATCACTCTGACCGCGTCGTCGTCGATCACCGATGGCGATGGCGATACCGCCAGCGACAGCGAGACAGCCAATATCGGCGGCAATATCCGCTTTGCCGACGATGGCCCCACCCTGACAAATGCGTCGGGCAACAGTTCGGTCACGCTTGACGAGACGACGGCGGGATCGCCTGCGGGCTTTGGCGTTGCCGGCATCAGCATGACGTCGGCTGCAGCGGTTGTGACCGCGACGGCGGCCTTTGGTGCCGATGGCGCGGCCGCTGCCAATGCGACGACCTATGCACTGACGATCGCGGGTGGCGGCGCCACCGCGCTGCAGACGGCAATTGGCAATCATGCCATCAGCCTGTCGCTTTCGCTGGACGGCAAGACTGTAACCGGCAGCTACAATGACGGCACGGTAAAGACCGCGTTCACCGCGACAATCAATGCCGACGGCACGTTGACGGTCACCCAATATGTTCCGCTCGAACATCTGGTCGACGGCGACACGGCTGCCGCGCATGACGACGCGCTGACGTTGAATGGCCTGCTCAATGCAACCATCACAATCACCGACTTCGACGGCGATACCGACAGTGAAACCGTTGCCATCGGCGACCGCGTCACTTTCAGGGACGATGGCCCGTCGCTCAACGTGACTGTAGGCAGCGATGCCAATGCGGTGCTGCTGACCCAGGATGCCGACACCATCGGCGCGAACAGCGACACGGCAACCAGCGCCGCCAATTTCGCTGGCGTCTTTGGCCTGACCTCGAATGGCGGGGCCGATGGTGCCAACAGCCCGAGTCTGGCGTTTGACCTGAATGTCGCCAACGGCGTGTCTGGCCTGACCAGCCATGGCGCGGCGATCAACCTTTACAAGGTCGGCGGCGTTATCGTCGGTTCGACCTCGGGAACTGCACCCGCCAGCGCCACCGATCCGTCGGTCGTCTTCGCGGTTTCGGTGAGCGGCACCGGTGTCGTCACGCTGACGCAATATCAGCAGATCGATCACCCGATCGGGACCGACCCCAGCGCTTCGGTAACACCATTTGACGACCATGTCGTCATGCTCGCCAATGGCAAGATCACGCTGACGGCATCGTCGACCATCACCGATAATGACGGTGATACGGCAGGCGACAGCGAAACCGTCGATCTTGGCGGGAATATCGGGTTCGCCGATCATGGTCCGGATATTTCGCTGACCCTGACCGGAACGCAGATCCGTATCGATGAAACCGATGGCGTTGCTGCCACGGGCGGTGAAGTCGATCCTGCTGGCGGAAATCTTGGCAGCGTCAACATGACCGCAGCCAGCCTGTTCACGCTGACCAACACCACAACCAGCGCCGACGCGCCGACCAGCTATGCCTACAGCCTGGTTCTGCCGGCCGAAGGTGCGAATTCCGGGCTGTTGCTGTCGACCACGAACGCAGCGATCCTGCTCTACACCGCAGCACCGGGCGTTATCGAAGGCCGCGTCGGCGGCGTCGGCGGCGCAGTGGCCTTTACCGTCAGCGTCAATCTGACCAGCGGTGCGGTGACTGTAACGCAGCTTCTGGCCGTCGAACATCCGACCGGGGGCGCGTCGCATGACGAAGATTCGTCGCCACTGGCTGCGGGGGCACTCTCCCTGCAGGTGACGGCGACCGATTATGACAATGATACCGACACCGCCACGGTCGACCTTGGCAGCATCATCCGGTTCGAGGATGACGGCCCGACCATCAATGTCAGCAAGGGTGATGATGCCGGAATCGTGCTGACAACGCAGGATGCCGACACCATCGGCGCGATCAGCGACACGGCAAGCAGCGCCGCCAATTTCGGCGGACTCTTTACCCTGACCTCGACCCCTGGGGCCGATGGTGCTGCGGCCCCGTCGCTCAGCTATGCCCTGGGTCTTGCCGTTGCGGCCGGAACCAATTCGGGGCTGACCATCGGCGGCACCGCCATCAAGCTGTATAATGTGGGTGGCGTCATTGTCGGCTCGACCGCGCTCAGCGCACCGGCGAGCGCAACCGATGCGTCGGTCGTGTTCTCGCTCGGGGTGAATGGCAGCGGCGTCGTCACGCTGACCCAGTATCAGCAGATCGACCATCCGCAGGCAGGCGATCCGAGCCCGACCGAAACGCCCTTTGCGGATCATTCGGTTTTCCTGGCCAACGGTCTGGTCAATCTGACCGCTTCGTCGACCATCACCGACAATGACGGCGATATGGCGAGCGACAGCGAAACGATCGATCTGGGCAACAATATCCGTTTCGACGATCATGGCCCCTCGGTCGGCACGACCGGCACGATCCCGACCCTGACCGTCGATGAAACCAACCTTGCGTTCAATGATTCAGCCAGCTTTGCGGCAAATTTCACGGTCAATTACGGTGCCGATGGGGCTGGTTCGACCAGCTATACGCTTGGCGTGGTCAGCGGTGCTTCGGGCCTTGTCGACATGGCGACCGGTGAAGCGGTTCATCTGCGGATCGTCGCGGGTGTTGTGCAAGGGTACACTGTAACCACCAACCAGCTGGTATTCACGGTTACCGTGAACGGCACGGGCACGGTCACCCTCGACCAGCTTCGCGCAGTGGCCCATTTGCCCAACACGACCGCAGACCAGCCGACCGGCCTGGCGGCGGCCAATCTGGTCACGCTGACAGCCACTGCCAGCGATTTCGATGGCGATACGGCAAAGCAGGTGATCAATATCGGCGACAAGCTGGTGTTCAAGGATGATGGCCCGACGATCGATATCGCGGCTTCGGGCACGGCCCTGATCGTCGATGAGTCGCTCGGCATCACCGGATCGGTCCAGAACGAAGGCGGACGCGTCAACAATGACGAAACGCTGGCGGGCGCTGCGGCTGGAGCCATCGGCTATGCAACCGGCTCGATCGTCAACCTGATAACGGCCGATGCCGGAGCGGACGGCGAAGCCTCGCGCGTCTATTCGCTGACAGTCAACAATAGCACGTCGGGACTGACCGATGCAGTCTCCAACAACAGCATCGTGCTGGTCGCGGTCGATTCGACAACGGTCGAAGGCCGGGTCGGAAGCGCCGCCGGGGCGTTATCGTTCCGCATCACGATCGACCCTGCCAACGGTACGGCAACGATCAATCAGTTCCGTGCCGTCGAGCATAATGACAGCAGCAACCATGACGAAAATGGTGCCAGCGCGGCCCTTATGAACAGCGGCGCGCTCTCGCTGGGCGTGGTCATCACCGACAAAGACAATGATACGAATAGCGACACGGTCGACATTTCGCAGATGTTCAAGTTCGAGGATGATGGCCCGGCTGCAACCGGCGAAAACGGCACGGCCAGCGAAGTCCTTCAGGATTTCAACACGGCGTTCGTGATCGACTTCTCCGGATCGATCGACAATGGCGAACTGAACACCCAGCTGGTTGCGGTCAAGGCAGCGATCAACGCGCTGTTTGCCTCGACCGGCGGCAATGTTTCGGTCAAATTCGTCCTGTTCGCGTCGAGCGCAATGGCGAGTGCCGCCTTCACCTCGGCAGCCTCGGCCAACGCCTATCTGGACAGCGTCAATCCGACCCTAGGCGGTACGCGACCGGGAGCAATCGGCTCAAACACCGATTTCAGCGATGCCATCACCACCCTGCTGGCCAATTACGCGGCCGATGAAACTGCCAGCAACCAGGTCTTTTTCCTGAGCGACGGCGATCCCAACCAGAATCTGGGCGGCAGCGGTCAGGCGCTGAACGACACGATCCGTCCGTTGTGGAACAGCTTCGTCAACAATAACGACATCAACGTCACGGCGATCGGCGTCGGCAGCGGCATCAATAACAACAACCTTCAGCAGATCGATGTCGATGGAACGGGAACGCCGATCCTTGTCGCCGACTTTGACGACCTGATAGACACGCTGACGGCGCTGTTTGCACCGACGCCGATTAGCGGCGATCTGGATGTCAACGATGATTACGGCACCGATGGCGGTCGAATCCTGTCAATCGCAATCCCGGCTGCGGGGGCCGATCCGGTCTATACCTGGAACGGCGTGACCGGTGGCGGATCGCAAATCACCGTTTCGGGCGGCGGCGCGACCATCAACGGGGCGACCAGCTTTACCGCAACCACCGAGGCGGGTGGCACGTTCACCTTCAACTTTGCAACCGGCGAATGGAGCTACACCCCGCCAAAGACCGTCGCTGCAGATACCACCGAGCTGTTCAACTATACCGTCGTCGATGGCGATGGTGACACCGCCTCGGCAACGCTCAGTGTTCTGGTCGAAAATAACGACCTGCCGGGCACCGCACCGGTGACAGCGACCGTCGACGACGACGCCCTGAGCGGCAATGTCGGCGGCACGGGCGATCTGGACGCGAATGCCGGTGAAGCCCCTGCCAGCGCAAGCGAAGCCATCTATAATGGCACGCTGAACATTACCGCGACGGACAATCCGATTGCGGCGATCAGCTTCGCCCAGCTTCACGGAACGACCAGCGTCATCGGGCAGGAAACGGTGTCGTACAGCTGGAACGCGGTGACCAACCTGCTGACGGCGACGATCAGCGTTTCGCCCGATGCCAGCCGCGTAGGCGATACCCTGTTCACCGTTCAGCTCAACAATCCGAGCAACGGTTCCTACACGGTCACGCTCGCCGACAATGTCCTGCACAGCAATGTTGCCGGCGAAAATGACGCATCTGTCGCGCTGACCTATCGCGTTGCGGATACCGATGGTTCGACCAATACGGGCGTGCTCAACATCACCTTTGATGATGATACGCCGCGCGCATTTTATCCGGACACGGCCATCGCGCAGAACGGCAACACCGCAGCGGTTACGGCGGCACTCGCCTTTGCCGCATCTGCCGGAGCCGACGGTGCGGGCGGTGCGACCTTCAATATTGTCAATGGCACGCCGGCCCGCGATACCGACGGCAATCTGCTGAAGGTTGCCGGACAGCAACTCTATCTGTTCGGCAATGGCACCAGCACGTTGACGGCTACCACATCTTCCACCGGCAGCGGCGGAACCGTGGGCTACACCGTGACACTCAACGCAGCCGGTGACACCTTCACGCTGGATGTCAACGCGACGATTTCCAACGGAACGGAAGTCCTGTTCACCGACCTGAGCAGCACCAAGGCAGGCAATTCGCTCTATGCGGCGATTGGTTCCAACGTACCGGACCAGCCCGTCGACGTCTTGCTGACCGGCCGTTCATCAGGCGGTGGTGCCGGAACGATCAACACGACATCGTCGCTGATTGGCGTGGACAACCAGGCAATCAACCCGAACGAAGCTGTCCGCCTCGACTTGGTCAAGGATATCGTCCCCAATCTGGCCGAGCCCGAAGAATTCGGATATGCCGGACATGTCAGCGTGACCAGCTTCAAGCAGACGATCGCGCAGACCAACCCGTCCAACTCCACCGTCTCGGTGCGCGTCTGGGCGATCGATGGCGACGAAGACAATAGTTATGGCATCACCCCGGGTTCTGGTGCGGAATCGGGCGAGGCGCTGGTGAACATCACGTCTGCGGTGGTTACCGACTCTGCGACTGGTATCTCCTACACCTTCACGTCGAACGGAACGCAAGGGCCGTTCACCGTCGACTTCACCGGCAACAGCGTTCTCATCAGTGGACTGACGACGGGAGATTCGTACAAGGCGATCTCGACCACGCCGTTCGATGCAGTCATTGTCGAATCGCCGAGCAGCAATTCGGGCTCGCTTGATCTGGGCGTATTCTCGGTTGAAACCGTGACCAGCGGCAGTCCGATAAACCTGACCTATGATGTCAACGCCACCGATGCAGATGGTGACGCTGTTGCAGGGGTGGTGAAGGCCGCCATCCTGCCGACAGGGACCGATACCATTCTGGGTTCGGCATCGGGCGAAACGCTGAATGGCAATGCCAATGCAAATGCGATTTCGGGCTTTGCAGGCAACGACACGCTGAACGGCAATGACAATGCCGACACGCTGTACGGCGGTGCAGGCAATGACACGCTGAACGGCGGCAACGGGAATGATGTCCTGTTTGGCGGCCTTGGGCTGAACACCCTGACCGGCGGTGCGGGCAATGACAGATTTGTCATCGATCGCGGCGCTGTAGGTGAAACCGCGCAGGTCGACATCATCACCGACTATGCCGCTGGCGATGTCGTCGATCTCACCCAGCTTGTCTCGGTTCCCACCGGAACCAACATCGTGACCGGCGGTTTTGTGAAATATCTGTCCGGAAGCGGCGACATTCAGGTGGATCTCGACGGCGGCGGAAATAACTACGTTACCGTCGCAACACTCGATACGCTGATACCGGCCTCGATCTCGGTCCGTGTCCTCATCAACGGCGTCGCGACAAATGTCAGCGTCAATGCCGTGGCCGCTCCGGTCGCACTGGATCTGGATGGCGATGGCGTCGAATTCATCCCCGTCGCAGCGGGCGTGGAGTTTGACTATGACGGAAACGGCCATGCCGAGAAAACTGCCTGGGTCGGCGCCGACGACGGTATCCTGGCATTTGACGCCGACGGTGACGGACTGGTCGACAATGGCTCCGAAGTCATCTTTGCCCGCGACGGCCTGACCGATCTTGAAGGGCTGGCGGCTGATTATGACAGCAACAAGGATGGTGTGCTTGATGCATCCGATGCCGATTTCGCAAAATTCGGCGTGTGGCAGGATGCGAACAGCAACGGCGTCACCGATGCTGGCGAGTTCCGCAGCCTGACCGATGCCGGTATCACCAGCATCAAGCTGGTGTCGGACGGCAATGCCTATAGCGCGGCCGACGGCGACGTCACCGTGCATGGCACGTCGAGCTACACCAAGGCCGATGGCGAAAGCTTTGACGTCGCCGACGCAAGCTTTGCGACCGGTGGCGGCACCGCGACCAAGAGCGGCGGCGTCGAATCAAGGGTTGCGGCAAACGAAAACGAACAGCGTGGCCTGCAGTCGGGAACCGGCGGCATAGCCAGTTCGATGGTTGCGGCGGGCCTGGTTGCGGCGATCGCGACCTCGCCCGAAGCACAAAGCGAAGTGCTGGACCGCTTCGCCGGCAGCGACATGGTGATGCGCCATGTCGATCAGGACAGCATCTCGCCAGCCGAATTCGATGCCCCGCGCCATGCGGCGCTGTTCGATCGGATCGACGCGGTGCAGGCTGTTGGTGACAATGCCGAAACGCCCGCAATGCGGTTCGACGGCTTCGACCGGGGAAGCGAAATCGAGGATGTTCGCCTCGATAGCTTCGGCGGCGATGATCGCAGCGAACTGATCGCCAACCTGCTGGCACCGACCGAGATCGAGCATGGCGGTTTCACCGTTCCCGATATCTCCATCGGGCTGCAGGTCGATACCGCGTCGGAAGCGCTGATCGCCGTCCAGCAAGGCGATATTGTCGCCAAGGCTGCGATCGGGGAGGTTGTCGCCGATGCGCTTTCGGGCGGCGTTGGTGAAGGCCCGAATGTCGACGCGCTGCTCAATGCACTGGCAGGTCCGGCCAACGATCTGCCGCTGCTGGGCGATAATCTGGCGCAGCAGTTCGGCGATGCGCCGGTGTTCGAAGCGCTCAGCTATGGCGCACCGAACGACCTGATCGACCATATCACCACCACCCAAATGGAACTGTCCGCAGCTACCGGCCATCACGGCTGAGCTGCGGACGCAGATTTTTTACCGAGACCAGACAGGGAGCAAGACCATGAAAAACAAGCTTCTAGCCGCAGGAGGTATCGCGTTAACCATGTTTTCCGGCGGGACGGCCTATGCCCAGGCCAGCCCGCGTTCACCGCTGAACGATCTCGGAGTATCCGAGCTGCGGTCGGAACTGACAACGCGTCACGATGCCGCCATTGCCTTGACGCAGGACAGCAATGTCGTGCGGGCCGACGACAGCAAATTCCTTTGGGCCTCCGAAACCAAGATTTGGTGCGGCATTGCCATCGGTTACACCAAAACCTCGACCAAGGATGAAGAGAGCATCAATAAATGCGATGCCTTCTATGCCCGGATGACCGCCGCGCCGCGCCCGGTCGCGCCGCCGCCCTATATTCCGCCGCCACCGCCGCAGGCTACCTGCACGGCATCGCGTGCGACCGAAGTCTTCTTTGACTGGAATGTCGACATGCCCACAGGCGAAGCCGAAACGACATTGGCGGCAATCGCGCAAAACCGCGCACAATGCGGCTGGGGCCCGCTGACGATCACCGGCCATGCCGACAAGTCGGGCAGCGATGCCTATAACAACGCGCTGTCACAGCGCCGGGCCAACAATATTGCCGCAGCCCTTGTGCGTCTGGGCGTTGCCCGTGGCGACATGACGGTGCTCGCCAAGGGCGAAGCCCAGCCCAAGGTCAATACCGCCGACGGCGTCCGCGAACCAGCAAACCGTCGCGTTGAAATCCTCGCGCAAGATCGCGGTAATTGAGTGGGAGTGTGATCATGAAGAAGAGCATAAAAGCCAAGCTGATGCTTGCGACCCCCGCAGCCCTGCTGTTCACCTTTTCCGGCACGGCATATGCGCAGAGCATCGACCTCAAAAGCGCGGTTGAAGTGGCTGTGGAAAGCCACCCCGAAATCAACCAGGCGGCGATGAACAAGGAGGCGATCGAGTTCGAACGCGAACAGGCGCAGGGCCTGTTTCTCCCGCGGATCACCGTCGAAGGCTCGATCGGCGTACGACGGCTCGAAAACCCGACTCGCCGCGCGCTGGGCATTGCGGATAACGAGCTGTATCCGATGGAAGCGGGCGTCCGCGCCGAGCAGGTCATTTTCGACTCGGGCAACCGCGCCAACGAGCTGAAGCGTCAGGCCGCACGCACCGATGGGGCTGCCTATCGTGTCGATGAACGTTCGCAGTTCATCGCCCTACAGGTTTCACGCCAGTATCTCGACTATCTGCTGCAGCAGCGCATCGTCGCCGCGTCGCAGGATAATGTCGCGTTCCATAACAATCTGGTGGGCGACCTGCGCGAAGGCGTGACCAAGGGCTCGATCAGCATCGCCGATCAGCAGCAGGCCGAAGAACGGCTGCAGGCGGCCATGGCGCGGCTGACCGAAGCGGAACAGGACATGGTCAACACCGGTATCGCATTCCGCACGCTGACCGGGCTCGATATCGACGCAACCGCGACGCTGCCGCCGTCGCTGCGCGCCAACCTGCCCGGCTCGCTTCCCGAAGCGATCGAAAAGGTGCGGCTGCAAAGCCCGAAAGTGCGTGAGGCACAGGCCGATCTGGATGCGGCACATGCCGTTATCGGCAAGGCCAAGGCCGATCTTGGGCCGACAATTTCGCTGGAGGGCAATGCCCGTATTGGCGATGACATCGATGGATTTAGAGGGGAAACCAATGACTTGCAAGCCCGGGTGGTCGCACGCTGGCTGATCTTTGACGGCGGCATTAACCGCGCAAAGGTGCAGGAAATGGTTCGCCGGGCAAGCGAGGTTCGCTTCCGCTTGCATCAGTTGACCCGTGAGGCTGAAGAGGATGTCCGCGTATCGTGGAACGCCTGGACCAGCCAAGGTAAGCTGGCCGGCGAACTTGACCGCCAGAGCAAGGTTTCGGACGATCTGCTGCTCTCTTATCGCGAGCAGTTCAATGTCGGCCGCCGCTCGCTGCTCGACGTGCTCGACGCGCAGAACACCCGCTATAATGTGCAGGTGCGTGCGGAAACCGCCCGCTTTGCCGAGACATTTGCCGAATACAAGATTCTCGCCGCGGCCAATGAATTGATGCAGGCCCTTGGTGTGGGCGCACGCCCCGACGCCGAAGCCAATGCCCGCGAGCGGTTCAAGGTTGGCCCGACCCCGCCGTCAGAGGTGGATCGCAGGCGCTATTCGGATTGACGTCATGGCGGAGCGCTGCCGGAACAATTTCCGGCGGCGCTCCGCAAAACAAGGTAAACACGCTTCGGGTAGTCATAATTATATCGATATATATCAATATATTATGGTGCTAAAATCGACAATGTTGGTTAACCAGTTTTTGACTCTTCGAAAGTGCGTCTAGTGGAAACTGCCACGATAGGGCTTTGGTCCGGACTCGCCGATGCAGAATGTACAGGAGCTGGCATTTGACGCTGGAAGAGTGGCATAATGGTCCGCCGCAAGGCGACGAATTGCTTGCATGCATCAGCTTGCTGGCGGCGCAGAACGAGCGTCCGTCATCGCCTGCGTCGATCCGTGCCGGTCTCGCGCTCGACGAAGCCGGAAATCTACCTTTCCACCAGGCCGAAACCGCGCTCGACCAGATCGGGTTGCGCGGTGAGGCCAGCCGCCGCCGCCTGCGTGGCTGGCAGGAACGCGATTTGCCCGCCATCCTGTTTGCCGGACAGGGCCGGGCGCTGATCCTGCACGGCGTCAACGGCAAGGCGTGCGAAATCCAGTTGCCAGGCAGCAGCGAACGGCTGTGGGTGGATATGTCCACGCTCGAGGCTGTCTATGGCGGTCAGGCAACGATTGTCGATGCCGACCCCAGCCGCGACCGCGAGGGGGAGCGCCCCTGGGAAAAGGTCCGCCGCAACCACTGGTTCTGGCACGAGGTCTGGAAGGTTCGCAAATCCTTCCTCTATGTGATGCTGGCCGCATTGGTGATCAACCTGCTCGCCTTCGCGCTGCCGCTGTTCACGATGAATGTCTATGACCGCATCATCCCGAACAAGTCGGTGACCAGCCTTTGGGTGCTTGCTTTGGGCGTGCTGATCGCGATTTCGGTCGAGTTCGGATTGCGGCTGGCACGGACGCGGCTTGTCGATGATCTGGGCCGCGCGCTCGATGCCCGATTGTCGCAACGCCTGTTCGAAAAGATTCTCAACCTGCCGATGTCGGAACGCAAGGGCAGCACCGGAGCGCTGGCGCGCCGGGTGACCGACTATGAAATGGTCCGCGATTTCTTCGCCTCGACCACGGTCGTGCTGATCGTCGACATATTGTTCCTTTTCGTCTTTGTCGTGCTCATCGCCGTTCTGGCAGGCTGGCTGGCGCTGGTGCCGATTGTCGCCATGGCGATCATGGCGACCGCTGGTTTCCTGCTGCAGAAATCCATGGGCCAGGCCGCACTCGACGCCCAGGCGGATTCGAGCCTGCAGCAGTCGGCGCTGATCGAATCGATCGGCGGCATCGAGACGCTGAAGGCCTGTCGGGCCGAGGGACGCATGCTCGGCCGCTGGCAGCGCTATTCCGCAGCCAGCGCGCAAACGCAGGAAAAACTGCGCAACCTGACGGCAACTGCGGTGAATCTGGCCGCGTTCTGCCAGCAGGCAACCAACGTCGCGCTGGTGATAGGCGGCTTCTATCTGTTCAGTGCCGGTTCGATTTCGATGGGCGGCATCATCGCAATCGTGATGCTGGCGGGCCGTTCGCTCTCGCCCGTTGGCCAGCTTGCATTCCTGATTACCCGGGGTCGTCAGGCTTTCGTCACCCTTGCCAGCCTGCAGATGCTGATGGAACAGGGAGACGAGCGTGAAAAGGGCAGCCGTTCGGCCATCCCCGTCATCTCGCAGGGGCATGTCGAACTAGACCATGTCGGCTTCAGCTATCCCGAAGCCGGCAAGGAATCGCTGTCGGATATCAGCCTGAAAATCGCACCCGGCGAACGCATCGGCCTGATCGGTCGTGTCGCATCGGGCAAATCGACTCTCGGCCGCCTGATCTGCGGACTCTACGAACCGGGCGAAGGCAGCTATCGCATCGACGGCCTCGACAGCCGCCAGCATCACCCGCACGAGCTGCGCGCGGCGTTGCGCTTCGTCGGGCAGGACGCCGAACTGTTCAGCGGCACGGTTCGCGAAAACCTGTTGCTCGGCGCGCGCAATCTGGACGAAGATCGCCTGCTCGCCGCCGTTGCCGCATCCGGCGCGGATGGCTTTATCGGCCGCGATGCCGCCGGGTTCGACCTGCATATCGGGGAACGCGGATCGCGCCTTTCGGGCGGTCAGCGCAGCTTCATGGTGCTGGCCCGCGCGCTCGTCGAGCCTTGCAAACTGCTGTTCCTCGACGAACCTACCGGCGCGATGGACACGCAAACCGAACGCCTTTTCATCGATCGTCTCAACAAGGCCGTGAAGCCCGACCAGACGCTCATCGTTTCCACCCACCGCAACGCCATGCTCGCGATTGTCGATCGTCTTATCGTGATCGACAAGGGTCGCATCATCGCCGACGGGCCGCGGGATCAGATACTTGCCCAGGCTGGCCTGGCGGGAGAATGACCATGCACGCATCCCCAATCGACGCGACCAGAGGCCATATTGGGCCCAACGACACCAAAAGTTCGAACCGGCCTGTGCTGGTATTTTTCGGGATATTGACGGCGCTGGCCTTGCTGGCGGTCAGCCTGCGCGACACCGATTTGTCACGCTTGCTGCCCGCGCTGGGGCTGGGCGAACCTGCGGAGGCAGCGCCGCTCCCGAAAATGAGCGTGAAGGAGCGGACCGCTTTGCTGTCGATCACCGAAGCGGCACCCGACAAGCCCGATCTGACCGGCGAGGATGCACTGGCGAAGAATGACGCGCTGCCCTTTTCCGACGCGCCCATCCTTGCTGCCAGGCCTTTCGCTATCCGCAACTATTTCTCCGGCGCAGGGCTGACCGCATTACAGTGCATGACGCAGGCGGTTTACTATGAGGCCGCCTATGAACCGCTGCAGGGCCGCCGCGCCGTCGCCCAGGTTGTGCTGAACCGCGTGCGCCATCCCGCCTTCCCCAATTCGGTATGCGGGGTCGTGTATCAGGGTTCGAACCAGCGGGTCTGCCAGTTCAGCTTCACCTGTGACGGCTCGCTCAACCGCAAACCATCCGCCGCCGCCTGGGCCGCCGCCGAGGCGGTCGCACGCGACGCGCTGACCGGCTATGTCGAACGCTCGGTCGGGCAGGCCACGCATTACCACGCCAATTATGTCTCGCCCTATTGGGCCCCCAAGCTGACCAAGATTTCGCAGCTGGGCGCGCATATCTTTTATCGCTGGCCGGGCAAATGGGGCATGCCGTCGGCCTTTACCGCCAGCTATTCGGGCGTCGAAGGCATTCCGGCGCTGACCAATCTGGCGGCGATGGACAATGAAGGTCTGGTTGTCGAGCAGATGACGGTCGACCAGCAGACCGAAGCACTGGCGCGGTCGAAGCTTGCGCCTGAACTGGTGCCGATGCGTGCCGCAGAAAATGATGTCGGCGGCCGACTGGATATCAGCAAGGGCTGGACCCTGAAAATCCCCGATCCGCGCGAAACCCGCGGCGCATCGGCAGCGGTAACGCAACGCCAGTCCAGCGGTGGCGCCGATGCTGCCAATATTGCTATGGGTGGGCAATGAGAGCGTTACTCGATTGGTATCGCGGCCAGTCCGGCTCACGCCAGATCATCGTTGCCGCAAGCGCAGGCTTTCTGATCTTCCTGATCTGGGCCAGTTTCGCGCAGATTGACGAGGTCACGCGCGGACAGGGCCGTGTGATCCCCTCCAGCAAAATGCAACTGGTGCAGGCGGCCGAACCCGCGTCGATCAAGGACATCCTTGTCCGTTCGGGCCAGCGCGTCCGCAAGGGGCAGTTGCTGGTGCGGCTCGACGATACCGAATCCTCTTCGCAATTGGGCCAGATTGCCGCGGAAAACCGTTCGCTCGCCGCCCGCGCGGCGCGCCTGTCACGCGAAGGCGGGGCTGGCGGCGATTGCCCCCCCAATGCCGACGGCAGCACGCCGGAAGAATGCCGTCAGGAAGCGGCGCTGCAATCGGTCCGCGCGGCCGCGCTGCGCAGCCGGATTTCAGCCATGGGCGCGGCGGTCGAGCAGCGTCGCCGTGACTATGCCGAGGCGCAGGCAACGGTGACCAGCCTGCGCCAGAGCCTGCAACTCGCCCAGAACCAGGTGAACATGCTGGCACCGCTGGCGGCCAAGTCGATCGTGCCACAGACCGAGCTGCTGTCGGCGCAGCGCGAAGTGACCGACATTCAGGGTCGGCTGGCCGCCGCGCAGCAGGCGGCGTCACGCGCGCAGGCCGGGATTGCCGAAGCACAGGCGCAGGCGTCTGAGGCCGGGTTCCAGTTCAAGCAGGAAGCGCTTGACGAACGCAGCCAGATTGCGACCAAGATTGCGGTCAACGAACAGTCGCTGAAGGGCGCCGCCGGGCGCGTCAACCGGGCCGAAATCCGCTCGCCGGTCGACGGCGTGGTCAACGATGTGCAGGTGACGACGATTGGCGGCTTCGTGCAGGCAGGCGAAAAGATCATGCAGGTTGTGCCCGTGGGCGACAAGCTGCTCGTCGAAGCGCGGGTCACACCCGGCGACATCGCCTTCATCAAGGTTGGGGACCGGGCGAACGTCAAGGTCACCGCCTATGATTTCTCGATTTATGGGGGCCTTTCGGGTCGCGTCGTGCAGGTCTCCGCCGACAGCATATATGACGAAGTCGCCCGCGAGGCCTATTTCACGGTCGTCGTGGAAACCGACAAATCCTATCTGCTGTCGGCTGGCAAACATCTGCCGATCAGCCCCGGCATGATCTGCGATGTCGAAATCATCACCGGCCGCAAGAGCATTTTGAGCTATCTGCTCAAGCCGCTGATCAAGGCCCGTTCGGAAGCGTTGCGCGAACGCTAGTCCGCTTAGCCGCCCAGCGCGGCGATACGGATCGGGGCAGGCTGATAGTCCGCAGGCTGGGTTGCATAGCCGTGTAGCCAGGCCTTGCCCCCCGAATAGCTCATCACCGGACGATAATCGCGGATAGCGGCCGCATCGACGATACGGTCGGTATTGTTGTCGAGCACCATCAGCCGACTCCCGTCGCGCACGACCAGCAACGCATGGTCCGCGCGGCGCACCAGATCCTTGGCGATGACAAGGAACATGTCGTTGCGCGCGACCCCGGCGGCCTCAAGCAGCTTCATCTTGGCGATGGCATAATCCTCGCAGTCCCCCTGCCCGGCGCGCAATGTCTCGGTCGCAGTCGCCCAGCGGTCGGCAACATGGTAGCGGACCGAATCGTCAATGAAGCTGACCCGCCGGTTGACCCAGCTGTTGATCAGGCCGATCTTTCCGCCCTGATCGAGCCCGCGCGCTTCACCGACCACCGCGCGCCACGGACCGGACCGGCCCGACAAGGCCGAGGCCTGGGCGCGTTGCCATTTGCCGTCCAGCGGCGTTCGGCCCACCGCCAGCGCGACGCTGCCAAAAACATTGGGCTTGCTGACGTCGACCGGCGGCAACATCAATGCGGGCTGCATTTGCGGGCGGCGGGCAATCGAAACCGCTGCCAGGCGTGATACCCATTGGGCAGCGCGGGCGCGCGGATCAAGATCGGCGTCGGGCGCGGCTACAAAAGCTGGCAGGCGGCCAAAGGCCATCGCGCCACATGCAGGGGCGGCGACGGTGGTCGGACCTGCCGCGGGCGCGAGCATCGCAACCTGCTGGACGGGCATGGGCACGGCCGCTGCATCCTGCTGCGCGCGCAATTCATCCAGCTTGCTGCGGGCTCCACCCAAAATCGCTTCGGATTTGGTCGGTGCCACGGCAGCTTCGGCCATGGTCGCTTCATAGGCGACGGGGCAGGTTTGTTCGGCAGGCACGGGGATTCGCAGAGCCCAGGCCGATGCCGGACACATGCCAATCGCCAATAGGGTGGCCGCCGACGCAATGTCGCGGCTGCGCCTTTTTCCGCTGGGAGCATGAACTGTCATGCTGCCCTAAATTGCAGGGAAAGGACAATTTAGCGTTGAGCGCTATGGTTGACGATCATGGTCGACAAAATGCGACGAAAGAAGGTTAACGGCGATCAGGGATTATTGTTTAGCCGCAATGGGCCTATGCGGCCCGCCGGTCAGAACGGTACGTCGTCGTCGAGATCGTCCGAGAAATCACCGCCGCCATATCCGGACGAACCGCCCTGCCAGCCTCCGCCCGACTGGCCGCCGCCTTGACCGCCGCCGCCCGAAGCACCACCGCTGCCCCAGCCATCATTGCCGCCGCCCTGGCCGCCACGCGCGCCATCGAGCATCACCAGCTTGCCGTCGAAGCCGCCCACGCTGATTTCGGTGGTGTAACGGTCATTGCCCGACTGATCCTGCCATTTGCGCGTGCGCAGCTGGCCCTCGATATAGACCTTGCTGCCCTTGCGCAGAAAGCGTTCGGCGACGCCGACAAGCCCATCCGATTGCAGCACGACCTGGTGCCATTCGGTGCGTTCCCTTTTTTCGCCGGTCTGGCGATCCTTCCAGTCTTCCGACGTCGCGATCCGCAAATTGGCGATGCGCCCGCCATTCTGGAACGATTTCACTTCGGGATCCGCGCCCAGATTGCCGACCAAAATAACCTTGTTGACGCTACCCGCCATGTTGTTCCTCGCCTGTTTGAATCGGGATTGTGCCGACCGCTATAAGCCGAAGGCGCGGGCTGTCCAATAAGTAATCCCGGCGGCGGCATAAGCGAGGGCAAACAGATAAGTCACCATGAAGACCGGCCATTTCCAGCCATTGGTTTCGCGGCGGGTGACGGCGATGGTCGAGATGCATTGTGGCGCAAAGACGAACCAGGCCAGAAAGGCAAGCGCGGTCGCAAGGCTCCATTTACCCGCCAGCTGCATCCCCAGATTCATAGCCTGCTGGTCGTCGTCTGCGGCATCGATCGCATAGGCCGTTGCCAGTGCCGAAACGGCCACCTCGCGCGCCGCCATCGCCGGGACAAGCGCAAGCGCAATATCATGGTTGAAACCGATCGGCCTGACCACAACCTCGATCCCGTCCGCGATGCGCCCGGCAACCGAATATTCGACCTGACTTTCGCGCGAACCCTCTGGCACCTTCGGGAAACTGAGCAAGGCCCAGAGGATGATCGTGGCGGTGAAAATGATTGTTCCCGCACGCCGCAGGAAAATCCATGCGCGTTGCCACAGCCCGATCGCTATGTCGCGCAGCCGTGGCAACTGATAGCGCGGCATTTCGATAAGGAAGCTGCTTTCGCGGCTATGCGTCACAAAGCGCTGGATGACCGCCGCAGCGAGCATCGCGCCGACAATGCCGGCGATGTAGAGCCCGAACAGGACCAGCCCCTGCAGGCCGATACCCGGGCCGATCTTGGTCGCTGGAATGAACGCCCCGATGATCAGGGTGTAGACCGGCAATCGCGCCGAGCAGGTCATCAGCGGCGCGATCAATATCGTCGCCAGCCTTTCCTTCTGGTCCATGATCGATCGGGTCGCCATGATGCCGGGGATGGCGCAGGCGAAAGAGGAGAGGAGCGGGATGAAACTGTGCCCCGATAACCCGACCGCCGCCATCATCCGGTCCATCACGAACGCCGCGCGGGTCATATAACCCGATGCCTCGAGCAGCAGGATGAAGAGGAAGAGGATCAGGATCTGCGGCAGGAAGACCACAACCGAGCCCACGCCCGCAATCACGCCGTCGGTCAGGAACGACCGGAAGATGCTATCGGGCAGCACCGCGTTGATGGCGCCGGTCAACATCGCAAAGCCGGTTTCGATCCAGCCGATCGGGGCCTCCGACCAGGCATAGACGCCCTGGAACATCACGAATAGCAGCGCGAGGAGCACCGCCACTCCGCCCACCGGATGCAACAGCACGCGATCCAGTCGCCGCGTCCATTGCCGCCCCTGGGTTTCGCTGACGATCGCCGCACGGGCTATCTGGTGTGCGCGCTGGGAAATGCCGGAGCGGCCCGCAGGAATCTCCAAAGCAGCGGCAGGCGCAGCCAGTTGCAGTGCAAGCCGGTCCATCAGCACATCGAGCCCGCGCTTGCGCACCGCGACGGTCGCGATAACGGGAACACCGAGGTCGGCGGCGAGCCTTTCGGCATCAAGTTCGAGGCCATCGCGCGATGCCAGATCAACCATGTTGAGCGCGACCACTGTGGGCAGCCCCTGCCCGATCAGTTCGAGCGCGAAGCGCAGATGGTTGTCGAGATTTCCGGCATCGACGACCACGATCAGCGCATCGGGGCGGCGCTGCCCCGCAAAGCGCCCAAGCACGACATCGCGGGTGACCGCTTCGTCGAGGCTGTCGGGTTCGAGGCTATAGGCACCGGGCAGATCGATCAGTTCGACCGGTCGCCCATCGGCAAAGGTCGAACGCCCCGATTTGCGCTCGACGGTGACCCCGGGATAATTGGCGATTTTCTGGCGCGCACCGGTCAGCGCGTTGAACAGCGCGCTTTTCCCCGCATTGGGATTGCCGACCAGCGCGACCAGCGGCACGGCGCCGGTCATGCCAGCGGCTCGCAGGCGATGGCAAGCGCAACCTTGCGGCGCAGCGCGACGGTCATCCGGCCCACGCGCACCGCGACGGGATCGCGCCAGAACAATATCCCCCTGTGCAGCGCCTCAACGACCACTCCGGCCTCAAATCCCAGCGAACGCAGGCGATGCCCCTCGGTCTCAGGGATCGCCGCCCAGTCGATCGCAGTGATGCGCGCCAGCGCCTGCTTTGGAAGGGTATCAAGATTCACGAGGGCTTTTTGATAATGTTTCGCAATAAAGGCAAGTGCATTATCTAGCGCGGCGGATAACGCAAACGGCCGATAAAGCGCGACAGGCTGGGCATATGTTCGCGGCGTTTCCTCGCCTGCGCCTTCGCCTTTTCAAACTGCATCACATTTTCGATCCGCCGATCGAGGAACGCGCGCGTCTCGGCAAAATTTTCGCTGTCGTCGTTGACGAACACCGTCAGCGTCGAGCCATAGACCGCCGAAAGCGTGGCCCGCTTGGTATAATGGTTGAAATCGGTCGCATTATCGCCTGCCAGCCGCCACATCCGGTCGGCGCTGCGCCAGCCGATGCGCGCCGCAGCCGCCATATTTTGCGGCATCGCCATGATGGCGATTGCCCGGCGCTGCCCTTCGCGGTCGGGCGCGGCGATTTCAAGCCGTGTCGCGACCAGCGCGGTGATCCGTTCGCGGATTTTCATCGCGGCAAGCTTCTCGGCAGGCAGGCGGCGCGCCATTTCGGCATCGACCGACGCGATCCACGCCTCGATCAGCGTCATCGCTCCGCCCTTCAGCGCCAGCTTTGCCAGATCGGCATCGACGCCAAGCTCGGTCGCCGCCGATTCGACGGCCCTGTCGTTCCAGCCGTCAAACGCGGCATGTGCGGCGAGGCGCGGGGCCACAGCCTCGCGGATTTCGTCGAGGGTCGGATCGACGGGGAGAGGTGCGGAAGCCATGAGTCGGCTCTAGGCCTTTGCCCGCCCTTCGGCAAGGCGAACGAGCACCAGCGCCGCCATCACCATCGCCCCGCCAAGATAGTCGAGCGGGGTCATCGCCTCGTCAAAGGCTACCCATCCAGCCAGCGCGGAAAGCGCCGGTTGCAGCAACAGCGCCAGGCCGATCACCAGCGGGCTGAAATGTGGCAAAGCGTAGGTCAGGAAGCCCTGCCCCAGCACCTGGCTCGACAGGGCGAGGACGATCAGCGGGGTCCAGTCACCGGGCCAGATCTGCTCGCCTGCAAACCAGGCTGCGGGCAGCAGGAACAGCGCCGCCGAGCCCGACGCCAGCGCCAGCGAGGACCAGCTTTCGCTGCTTTCGCGCACACGGATCATCGCCAGCAGATAGAATGTGTAGAACAGCCCAGCGAGCAGGCTCAGCCAGTCCCCCTCAAAATGTTCGGGTGACAGTTCAAAGCTTTGCCCCATCAGCAACGCCGCCCCGGCAAAGGCAAGCGCTATGGCCGCGCCCTGCATCGGCGGCGGCAATTTGCGGGCAAGGACGATGCCATAGATTGCCAGCAACAGGCTGGCACAATTGGCAAGCAGGGTCGCATTGCCCAGTTTGGTCTTGAAGATGCCCAGATGCCAGACGATGATATCGACCGCGAAGAAGAAACCGGCCAGCAGCACCAGCCCCAATAGCCGCCCTGGCATCGCCCCGATGCGGAAACCGGCGCGGTAGCCGATGACAGCCAGCACGGGAACCGCCAGCGCCAGCCGCCAGAATCCGGTCGCGATCGGTCCGGTGTCGGACAGTCGCACCAGCAACGGGCCGAAGGCGATGCAGACATTGCCCGCCACCAGCGCGGCAAAGGCAAAGGCGGCTTTTGGCGCAGGGGTGTTCTGATAGATTTGCTTGTCCGCCATAAACCCCCGTTGCAATTTGCAACCTGTATCCGCATGTTAAAAGGCAAGCAACGCCAATAGGGAAAGCAAGCGACCATGACCACCAGCCTTTTCGATTCCGTGCAACTCGGCGCGATCCACGCCCCCAACCGCATATTGATGGCCCCGCTGACGCGCGGGCGCAGCGAAGGCGTGCATGTTCCGATCAGCGCCCTGAAGGCTGATTATTATGCGCAGCGGGCCGGAGCAGGGCTGATCATCGCCGAGGCCACCGGCATCAGCCAGGAAGGGTCCGGCTGGCCGGCGGCACCCGGTATCTGGTCAGCCGAACAGGTCGAGGCGTGGAAGCCCGTGACCGACGCCGTGCATAAGGCCGATGGCCGCATCATCCTGCAGCTCTGGCATATGGGCCGGTTGGTGCACCCCGATTTCCTCGGCGGCGCGCAGCCGGTTTCTTCATCGGCCACCACAGCCCCCGGCTATGCCCATACCCCCACCGGCAAGAAGGATTATACCGAAGCCCGCGCCCTGCGCCTCGACGAAATCCCGCGCCTGCTCGGCGATTATGCCAAGGCCGCGACGAACGCGATGGCGGCAGGGTTTGACGGGGTGCAGATCCACAGCGCCAACGGCTATCTTCTCGACCAGTTCCTGCGCGACAACAGCAATTTCCGTGACGACGATTATGGCGGTTCGATAGAGAATCGCATCCGCCTGACCAGCGAGGTGGCGCAGGCGGTGGCCGATACCGTTGGCGCTGGCCGGACCTCGGTGCGGCTGTCGCCCAATGGCGAATCGCAGGGGTGCGACGATTCGAACCCGGTCGCTTTGTTCACCGCCGCTGCCGCCGCGTTGCAAAAGATCGGCATCGGCTTTCTGGAACTGCGCGAACAGAAGACCTTCGGCAATTTCGGCACCAGCGACGTGCCGCCGGTATCGCCCGAAATCCGCAAGGTTTTCACCAACCCGCTGGTGCTCAACCAGGAATATGTGCTGGAAACCGCGCAGGCCGATCTGGCAAGCGGACTGGCCGATGCGATCAGCTTTGGCCGCCCCTTTATCTCCAACCCCGATCTGGTCGAGCGACTGCGCCGCGGGGCGGACATCGCGCCCGACAATTTCAAGACATGGTACTCGCCCGGCCCCGAAGGCTATACCGATTATCCGACGCTGGAGGCCGAAGCCGCCTGAAACAAAGCGTGCCGTAGCGTCACCGCCGCCCCTCTCCCCATATTGACGTCAGCCGCAGAAAAGCGCAGTTTCTGTACAAAGGGAGAGGGACTATGGCATCATTTCGCAGGATTGCGCTGGGCACGGTTGCAGCGGTGGCGGTGGGCGCCGGGCTCTATTGGGGCTGGGGCGCTTTCCGGGATTATCGCGAAGCCGGAAAGGCCGAGGAGATACAGGCCGCCAACGACAGGGAAGTCACCAGCGGGGTCGCGACCAAATTGCTGTTTGGCGACACCCATGTCCACACCGCCAATTCGATCGATGCCTTTGGCTTTGGTGTCAAATTGGGGCCGGAAGAAGCATTGCGCTTTGCCCGCGGCGAAGAAGTCACCTCGACCTGGGGCCTGAAGGCCAAGCTCGAACGACCGCTCGATTTCCTTGTGATCGCCGACCATAGCGGCGGCCTTGGTGCCACCCGTGCATTGTATGACGCGCCGCGAATGATGATCCGGGACAAAACCCTGCTGCGCTGGCACGACCTGATGCATCAGGGCCCCGACGGCATGCAAAAGGCAACGGCCGAACTGATCAACCTGGCTGGCGAAGGCAAGCTGACCGACCTGTTCCCCCGCGAACAATCGCGCAAGAACACGATGAAAATCTGGCAGAGCCACACCGCAACTGTCGAGCGTTACAACGAGCCGGGCAAGTTCACGGCCTTCATGGGCTTTGAATATACGCTGATGCCCAATGGCGACAATCTGCACCGCGTGGTGATGTTCCGCGACGGAAAACCGCGCGCCGACCAGGTTCGGCCGTTCGATCCGACTACCGAAGGTGTCGATACCCCCGATGCATTGTGGGACTATATGGATGCCTATGAAAAGAAGACCGGCGGCAAGATGCTGGCCATCCCGCATAACAGCAATGTTTCGAACGGGCTGATGTTTGAAATGGTGCAGCCCGGCGGCGGCCCGATGACGGCGGAATATGCCCGACGCCGGGCGGCGCGCGAACCGCTGGTCGAAATCACCCAGATCAAGGGAGATAGCGAAAGCCACCCCTTCCTGTCGCCCAATGACGAATTTGCAAGCTTTGGCGATGCGGGCTGGGACAAGGGCAATCTGACGATGCAGCGCACCAAGACCCCCGACATGCTGGCGGGCGACTATGTTCGCGAGGCGTTGAAGCGCGGGCTTGCGATCGAGGCGAAGACCGGCGTCAATCCCTACAAGCTCGGCCTGATCGGATCGACCGACACCCACACCGCATTGTCCACCGCCGACGAAAATAATTTCTTCGGCAAGCATTCGGGCACCGAACCCAATGCCCGGCGCGCCTCGGAACCGCAGAATATCGGCACGCGACAGGGGCGTTTTGGCTGGCACTATCTGGCCGGCGGCTATGCTGCAGTCTGGGCGACTGCGAATACGCGCGCGGCAATTTTCGATGCGATGATGCGGCGCGAAGTCTATGCCACCACCGGCCCGCGCATGCAGGTGCGCGTATTTGGCGGGTGGGACTTTACCGACAGGGACTGGACTGGTGACTGGGTAAAGACCGGCTATGCGCGCGGTGTGCCCATGGGTGCCGATCTGAAGGCAGGCAAGGGCAGGCCAAGTTTCCTGATATCCGCACTCAAGGATCCTGAAGGGGCCAATCTTGACCGTGTCCAGGTTGTGAAGGGCTGGATCGACGCGTCCGGGAAGCTGCACGAAAAGGTCTTCGACGTGTCCTGGTCCTCCCCTGACAAGCGCAAGCTGCTGAACGGCAGACTGCCGCCGGTCGGCGATACGGTCGACATCACCAAAGCGACCTACACCAACAGCATCGGCGCGCCCGAACTGCGCACGGTATGGAGCGATCCGGAATTCAACGCGGGCCAGCGCGCCTTCTACTATGTCAGGGTGCTCGAAATCCCGACACCGCGCTGGGTGCTGTTCGACAAGATCCGCTATGGTGCCAAACTGTTGCCCGAAACCGAACTCAAGTCGCAGGAACGGGCCTATACGTCACCAATCTGGTACAACCCGACGATTTAAGACACGGCTTATAATCTCATTGGTCGTCCCGAACTTGTTTCGGGATGGCATATGGCGGTTGTGCGTTATCCCGAAACAAGTTCGGGATGACGAGAGATTGCGGAAATTACTCGGCCATGATCCCGGCCAGCGAAGGATCGGGATCGGCAATAGCCATCAAACGGCGCATCGCCAGCCGGGCGAGCCGCTGCATCTCGACCTTGCGCCGGGCGGCCGCGAGCGGCACCAGCGCGGCGGAGCGTATGATTTCAGCATCATAGGCGTCGGCCACGATCAGCCCGGTACGTTCGGGCAGGAACGCCTCCCCCTCGATCGGAGAGAAATCGAAACCGGCGGGCACGGCCCAGAAAAAGCGGTCGCAATAATCGAGATATTCGGGCCATTTCTGGTCCCCCAGAAGGTCGGCGCGCGATACCTTTATCTCGACGACGATAATTTCGCCCTTGGCATTGATCCCCATCAGGTCGGCGCGCCGGTTGTTGCGCAGGGCCACTTCGGGCTGGACCATGATCTGGTTGCGCAGGAACAGGCGGCTGACGCCACGCGCGACCGCTGCCGAATCGATCTGTATGCCCGCCAATCTGCTTGCCATCGCGCATGGCTAGAACGAAGCGCGAACAAGATAAAGTCCTTTCTGCCTTGGCAGTCCGCGCGACAGCCGATAGGAATTGTCGCATGAGCGAAAAAACGGTTGCCGAACTGGCCGCCGCCCATGGCGGTTTCGATCCTAGGCTGGCGATCAGCTTCATGGGCAAGGCTGGTCATGGCGGGTTTCTGGGCATGGACTATGTGGGCCATGGCGACGACTGGGTCGAACTGTCGGTCGACTGGCGCGAGGATCTGGTCGGCGACCCGCGCACAGGCGTACTCGCCTCTGCGGTTGTCATCAGCCTGATGGACAATGCCACCAGCATGTCGATCTGGACCCGGTTGCAGGAATTCCGCCCGCAGGTGACGATGGACCTGCGCGTCGACTATCTGCGCCCGTCGCCCAAGGGCGCGAAGGTCTATGGCCGCGGCCACTGCTACCATCTTTCGCACAGCATTGGTTTTGTCCGGGGCGTGGCGCATAATGGCAATATCGACGAACCGCTGGCGCATGTCAGCGGCACCTTCATCCGTGTGGGAGATCGGCTGGGATGACCACGCCCGACCCGCGCACCGAATTGCTGCCGCCTTATGCGCGCGCGCTCGATATGACGATCACCGCGCTGCACAATGGTGCCCCGCTGATCGAAATGCCCTTTGCCAACAAGGTGCAGGGGCGCCCCGGCTTTCTGCATGGCGGCGCGATTTCGGGGCTGCTCGAAATGGCCGCCGTCGCAGCGATCCAGCACGCGCTGCACGAACGCGGTGACGAGGCGAGTTTCAAACAGGTCAATGTCACCATCGATTTCATGCGCGGGGGCGTGCGGCAGACGACCTATGCCGTCGGGGAGGTTACGCGCCTCGGCCGCACCATGGCCAATGTCGAGGCCCGCGCCTGGCAGGACGATCCGGCCAAGCCGATCTCGATCGCCTATCTGCACTATCTGCTGAAGCGAAGCTGACAGACCCAGCCGCAGATCGGCAACAGAAGATTCCGTATTAGTGTATTAATACAGTGGACTCCGCCGGAGCGTCTGCTATAGCCGGACTCCCAGGCAGGAGAGTGGCGGTGCCCGACATTGCAGATGCGCGCGCAAATATCATGCAGCCCGGCAAGCAGCGAACCCCGGCAACGGCATGGCTGCAGCGCAGCGCAAAGCTGTGGTTTGTCGCGACGGCGTTCGGACAATTGCTCTTCATACTCTTCATTCTGGCATTTTATTACCGTTCGACGCTTGCCGGAAATTTCGCGGCATGGGACAGCAAGCCCATCATCGACGGCTATATTCAGGGTGACCGGATCGGAAACCTCGCCTTTGCGGGCCATGTTCTGGTTGCGGCAGCGATGATCACCGCCGGGCTGCTGCAACTGGTCCCGGCCATCCGCGCGCGCCATCCGGCAATCCATCGCTGGGTCGGGCGCATGTTCATGACATCGGCGTTGCTGCTCGCGTTCGGCGGTCTGTGGCTTGTATGGGTTCGGGGTACATATATGAACCTGATCGGGGCCGCCGGAATATCGCTGAACGCCGCACTGATAATCTGGTTTGCGGCAATGGCCTGGCAAAGCGCCCGGCGGCGGCAATTTGTGGCGCACCGGCAATGGGCGCTGCGGCTCTTCATCGTCGCCAATGCGGTATGGTATATGCGCATAGGCTATATGATCTGGGGCATTTCGACCGGCGGTGCCGGGATTGGCGAAGCGATGGACGGCCCGTTCGACTATTTCCTCGCCTTTGGAAATTCGCTGGTCCCGCTTGCGCTGATGGAACTCTATCTGCGGGTCGGCAAATCCGGATCCGGTGGCGCGCGGCTTGCCATGGCGGTCGCACTGCTTGTCGCTGCAACGGCGACAGCTGGCGGCAGTGCAGCCGCCTGGTTCGTCATGTGGTATCCCTATATTTGAGGCTCAAGCCTCGCCGTGCGTTTCCACCAGCGCGGCGCTGATCGCCTCTTCGGGCGATTTTCCACCCCAGATGATGAACTGGAACACCGGATAGAAACGCTCGCACTCGTCGAGCGCCACATCGATGATGGTCTGCGCCTGATCGACGCCGAGCAGGCCGTTGGGCGGCAACAGGCTGCCGTGGCGAAACAGCAGCAGGCCGTTCGACGACCAGAGATCGAAATGGCCGATCCACAATTGCTCGTTGATCAGCCCCAGCGCCTTGTAGACATCATCGCGCTTGTCGCCGGGAACGGTGACGTCGGGCATCACCAGAAGCTGGAGGGCATTGTCCTCCTCGCGCCAGATTGCCCGGATCTGATAGCTGGTCCAGCTGCCCTTGAATTCGGCGCTGACCTCCTCGTCGCTGACAGGTTCGAAATCCCAGCCACGTGCCTCGAACAGCGCGGCCAGCATGTCGAGTGGCGCTGTTTCCTCGCGCTCGAACTCGGTAAAGTCTTCGTCCTGGTTGCGCATTGCGGCCCTGTCGCTTCGTTATACGGTGTAAATGCCTGTCGCGGGACTCGCGCGCAACCATGCATGCAGGGCGGCCTGCATTAGTTTGTGGGCCATTTGTGGATAAGGAGCCTAAGCGCCCTTTTTCCGCGGGGTTGCCTTTGCCTTCGAAGGCGCCTTCACGGCAGGCTTTGCCGTCGCCTTCGGCTTTCCAGCCGCAGTTTCAAGCGCCGCGACGCGGGCCTTCAGTTCCTCTGCTTCGGCCCGCGCGGTTGCCGCCATCTGCTTCACCGCATCAAATTCTTCGCGACTGACAAGGTCCATGCCCGCAACCCATTCGCGCGTACGCTCACGAAAGCCGGCCTCGGCCTCGCGCCCCATGCCCGCAACCGTCCCGGCAACGCCGTTCAGGAATTTGGAAAAGTCGTCGAAAATGCGTTTGTCACTCTGCATGGCTCAGGCTCCGATTTCGGAAGTTGCTGCAGGAACATATAGGCGCTCTGCATCGGGGTTCAATCGGTCGATCTGGTAATTGAGGATGGCTGCAAAACTCAGCCAGGCGAGGTAGGGCACCATCAGCCAGGCCGCGACGGCGCGGATACGCCCGAAGGCGAAGGTGGTGGCCAGTGCGGCGACCCAGATCAGCAGCAAGAGGTAGAAGGCGCTGGTGACCTCATGCTTGCCGAAAAAGAGCGGGGACCAGAGCAGGTTGAGCACCAGTTGCAGCACGAACAGCCCCACGGCGACGCCGCGCAATTTGGCCCCGCGTGCGTTGAGGATGATCGCCAGCGCCAACCCCATGAGCAGGTACAGCAACGGCCAGACAACGGCAAACAGCCAGCCCGGCGGCTGGGCTTCGGGCTTCACCAGTTCGGCAAACCAGCTATTGTCGCTGCCCGACCCCGATATGGTTCCGGACAGGAAGCCAAGCAGCATGATGGCGGGGACAATGAACAGCGCCCATCGCAGCAGCGACATCCGCAATTGCGAGGGAGATGCAAGCTGGCTCATTCTATTCCCTTCGATACAGGAGAATCGATTCCCCAAGTCTTAGGCAAGCCCCCCGCAAACGACAAGGCCGCCCACCCTTCCGGGCAGACGGCCTGTCAATTTTACAATAGCCTGTCAGCTATGCGATCGTTCAGGCCTTGCGCGTGCCCGAAACCGGCATGGAACCGAAGGCGCCAGCCTTGACTTCACCGGTGATGGTATCGCCGTCAACGGTTGCGGTGCAATCGAGCGTCATCGGCATCGGCACGGTCATATCCATCTTCCAGCTCAGCGTGTTGCCGTCAACGCTGCCGCCGGTGATGTCCATCGAACCGAGGCTGCCTGCCATCTTGCCCGTGAAACTGCCGCCGTCGCTGTTGATGGTCAGAACCGACTTCTGATCGCCCATCGGGCTTTTCACGGTTACATCCCAATCGCCATCTACTGCTGCCATTGATCTTCTCCTCTTGAATCAGGGATTAATTTGCATTGGTGTCAGTAGGCTTAGCAGTTTCGGATTGCATTACAACCGGCAAACCGAGCGCCTCAAGCTGTGGCTTGACCTTGGCGGCATCGCCAACGACAACCCAGGCCATCCTGTCAATATCGACCTTGGACTTGAACTCAGCCGTCATCCCGCTGGCGGTCAATGCGCTATATTTTCCGGCCAGTTTTTCGGCATAGTCGAACGGCCGTTTGAACAGTGCATCGGCGCGCATCTGGCCGAGCACGGCGACCGACTGTTCATAGCTGCCGGGCAGTTCGAGGATATTGCTGGTCACGGTTACGTCACGTTCCTCCGCGGTGATCGGCTTCGCACCGACGATATCCTTTGCTTGGTCGATCAGCACCTTGAGCGACGGGCCGGTCTGGTTGGTCTGCACCGGTGCCATCACCATGAACGGGATGCGATCTTCGCTGCCCCCCACTTGCGCGCGGACACCATAGGACCAGCCCTTGGTTTCGCGCAGATCCATGTTGATGCGCGAGGTGAAATCGCCGCCGAATATCTCGTTCGCGGCGCGCAGCGCAACCAGATCATCGCTGCCCTTTGCGTCAAGCACTTCGCCACCCAGTATGAAGGATTGCGGCGAATTTGGCCGGTCGATCAGCACGATTTTCGACTTGGCTTCGGGCAGCGGCGCGGTAAAATTCTTTGCCGGAGCGGCTTTCGCCTTGGGCTTCCAGTTGCCGAACTGCTTGTTGAGCAGCTTGCTCACCTCTTTCAGGCTGGTATCGCCGACGACGAAGATTTCCGCCTTGGCTGGATGGATCCAGCCCTGATGGAAGGCGACGACATCATCGCGGGTCAATTGGCGCACGGCGGCTTCATCGCCCGTGCCCGTCTGCGGCCCGCCATAGGGGTGGGCCTTGCCATAGATCAGTTCAGGCAGCGCACGGAAGGCAATCCCCTGCGGCTGGTTCTTCTCACCGGCGATACGGGTGAGCTGCTGGACGCGGACACGCTCCAGATCCTTTTCGGCGAAGGCCGGATTTTTGACTACATCGGCGAGCAGGTCGATTGACGCCGCCAGATTCGGCTTGACCGCGCGCAGCATCGCTACGGTGCGATCCTGTGTCGACCCGATATTGATGTCGGCGCCCAGCCGCTCTTCGGTTTCGGCGAGCTGGGTCGCGTTCAGCGTCAACGTGCCTTCGGACAGCAGATTGCCCATGATGTTCGACACGCCACGCTTGTCGAGCGGATCGGCGGCATAGCCCGCATCAAAGCTGACCGCGATACGAACTGCGGGAACGGCGTTGCGGCGTGCGAAATGCACCTTGATGCCGTTTTTGAGCGTGCCGGTTTCGACCGCCGGAAAATCGAGCGCAGGGGTTGCGCCGGGGGCGGGCATCTTGCTGCGATCGGCGGCAAAGGCCAGTGCTTCCGGCATATCGCTGCCCGGGGCAAGATAATAGGCCGGCGACGAGACTGTACCGGTTCGCGAGCCACCGCCCGCTGCAACTTCCTTATAGGCTTCGCGCTCGCCCGGTTCGACGCGAATTTCGAGCACGGGCCGGGTCAGCCATTTCTGCATGGCAGCCTGCACGGTTGCGGGCTTCAGTCCCGCAAGCCGCTCAAGCTCGGTCTTGTAATAGGCCGGATCGCCCGCATAAAGCTGCCCCTGCGCGAGCGCGCTCGCCTTGCCGTCAAAGCCGCCAATCTGTTCAAGGCCATCGATACGGTCTGCGGCATCGCTGGCCGCGACGCGCTGAACTTCATCGGCGGTCGGCCCTTTGGCGATCAGATCGGCGAGGACCTCGTCGAGCCGCTTTGCCACCGCGTCGGCATCGCCACCCGGCTTCACATCGGCCTGGATCCAGAACAGGCTCGAATGCACGAATGGCAGGACGAAGGACGAGACCGAAACCGCGCTCTGTTCTTCACGCACAAGCTTGCTGTCGAGCCGCGAGCTGGCAAGGCCACCCAGCACCGATGCCCCTGCACGCAGCGCGGTGAATTCGGGATCAGCCAGGCCCGGCACCACCCAGTTGCGATAGATGCGCGTTGTCGGAACCTTGTCCTTCATGTCGATACGCACGGGCTTTTCGAGCGTCGGGATCGGCGCGTTGACGGGCGGCACATCGCGTCCGCGCGCAATATCGCCGAACCATTTTTCGACCAGCGGCCGGGCCTGCGCCGCGTTCAGATCACCCGCGAGCACCAGCACCGAATTGTTCGGGCCATAATAGTCCCTGAACCATTGCTTGAAATCATCAAGCTTTGCCGCGGCAAGATCCTCGAGGCTGCCGATCGTGTCATGGTGATAGGGGTGGCCCACCGGATAAAGCGTTTCCGAACGCTTGTAGTCGACAAGTCCGAAAGGCTGGTTGTCGCCCTGACGCTTCTCGTTCGAAACAACGCCGATCTGGTTCTTGACCGATTCCTCGGTCAGCCCCCCGAGCAGATGGCCCATGCGGTCGCTTTCGAGGAACAGCGCCGATTCAAGCGCGCTGGTCGGGACGGTTTCAAAATAGTTTGTGCGGTCGAGCCAGGTCGTGCCGTTCAGGTCGGTTGCACCGATCTGTCTGGTGTAGTTGAAATAGTCACCCGGCGCATTTTCGCTGCCGTTGAACATGATATGTTCGAATAGATGGGCGAAGCCGGTCTGGCCCTTGGGTTCATGCTTTGATCCAACCCCGTACCACACCGATACCGCAACCACGGGCGCCTTGCGGTCTTCATGCACCAGCACCGTCAGGCCATTGTCGAGGGTGAATTTCTCATACGGAATGTCGACCGTTTTCACCAGATCGGCAACCGGTGCCGGGGCGGTTTTGGCCAGGGCAGCACCCGATATGGCGATGGTCGATGCGGCCAGGGCCAGCGTGAGTTTGCGGATCATAAGTCTAGCTCCCCTCAAGGAAAGTTGCGCACCCTTTCAGGCGGATAGGGCCGATATAGCGCGGCAAGCGGTGAATCCAATGCCGGTAAAGCGCTTTTCGACGAACGGGCAATCAGGGCCGATAACGGCGTTGCGCATGCTTCACGGCGTCGGCCCATTCGAAATGCACGGGTTTGAACCTGCCCGCGACATAAAGCTTCATCTGGTCGGTATAATGCGGCGATTCCGGGCGATTGGTGGCGGCACCATATGGCTGGATCGACTCCGACACGACCTTCCCCGCCTTGTCCCAGCGCACCAGCATGATGAAGCTGTCGCCATGCCGCACCCGCATCTTGCCGTCGGGCTGGTCCATATCCCACATCGTCGTGGCGCGCAGCGTGTCTGTGCCACCCAGCATGGGCAGGTCGACCTTGCCCCGTCGCAGCCGCTGGATATCGCCCAGCGCCGGATCGAGCCGACCAAATCGTTCGCTGAATTCGTCCACCGTTTTTTGCAGCGTCTCGCGCGGATCGGGCAGCGGGTCGTTGCGCCAGTTGGCGCGCGCCGCATGGCGGATCAACCGTTCGGCAAGCGCATCGGCCCTGCCCTTGCCATCGCTCGACCAATCCCATTCGCGCAGCAGTTTCTGTGCCTCCGCCAGTCTTGAATCGCCTGTGCTGTCAACGCCAAGCAGGCTATCCATCCACGGTTTGACCCAGCTCGATCTGGCGTAGCGCGTGTCCATCTTGATCGCGAGCAACTCTGCGGGTGTGATCGATTTGTCGTTCATCATCAATCCGGTGCCCATCAGCCCGCGATTGGTCATCCCCAGTTCGATTCCCAGATAGGGCGATTGGCGCGCCGGGTCGATTTCCGAACCCGGCCCTGCGGCCAGATAGGGCGTATTGTTGGCATTTTGGACAAATCCGGATGGCGGGCTGACGAGCTTCGGGTAGCGGTCGAACGGCACAGGCCCCTTCCAGACCGGCGCAGACGTGTCGCCCGGAAGGATCCGGGTATAGTCAAAACCCGGCTTCCGGTCCGGGAATAGCGCGTTGTAGATATAGGCGATGCGCCCGGTCTTGTCGGCATAGATGAAATTGGTGCCGGTGATGCCGCCGGTCGACATCGACTTTGTCCATTCATCCCAATTGGTCGCCTTGGTATTGCGATAATATTGCTCGACCGCCTTCACATTGTCGATCCCGGCATAGCGGATCGCGAACGCCCCCTGATCATTTCTGATCACCGGCCCGTGCACCGAACGATAGAAGGTCTGCGGGACCGGCACGGTGAACCAGCCGAATTTCACCGGCAGCCAGACCCGCTTTTCCTGAAGCGGCAACCATTTGCCGTCATAGCGATACTGGTCGCCCGCCTCGTTGAGCACCAGTTTGTAGATGTCGACCAGATCGGGCCGGTTGACCGTGTTGGTCCAGCCAAGATGGCGGTTATGCCCGAGCAGCACAAAGGGCGATCCGGGGAACAGCGCCCCGGCCATATCGAGCCCCTCTCCCGAATGGACAACTGCCTCATACCAGGCGACCTGCCCTTCCAGTGGCTGGTGCGAATTGGAGACGAGCCAGGTCTTGCCATCGGCCATACGGCCGGGTGCAACCGCCCATGCGTTGGAACCGTTCATTTCGGGATCGCGCCCGATCGGCGTCATCGCCGCCGCGCTTTCATTGGGTGGCGGCTTTCCCTCGACAAGCGTGCCGATATAATTGTCGAGCCCGTAAAAGAAGGGCGCACGCAGCACGAAGCCCGCGACGATATCCTTGCCGTTCACCGGAAAGAGATTGGACAGCCTGACTTCCTGGGGATGTTTTTCGGCATAATGGTTGAGCCCCGCAGCATAAGCATCGAGCACCGCGCGGACATCGGCGGGAATATCCGCATAATGCCGCTCGACCGTGTCGTGGACGCCGAGCAGGTTGAAGACAAAATCGACCTTCGCCCCATCCTGACCGGCAAGCGCGCCATAGCGCCCGCGCGTCATCGACACGACTTCCTCGATCGTCGGGAAATCATCCTCGGCATGGGCAAAGGCCAGACCATAAGCGGCATCGGCGTCGGTCTTGCCATTGATATGCGGAACGCCAAATTCGTCGCGCACAATTTCCACGTCATAGCCTTTACGAACGGGCGGCGCGACCACATCGGCGGCCAGAGGCTCCCACAGCATCGACGCGCCGCCCAGCGTCGCCACAAGCGCAACCCCGCCCCACAGCCATTTCCGCATCCGCATCCTCCCCAAAAAGCGCCTTTCGTCGAAAGCAGTCTTGCCGAAGCCGCCGCATCGCTTAGACGTCGCATTCATATAAGAGTTTCGGAGAAAGGAAAGTTCACCCATGCGCCGTCATTTGCTCGCCCTGATTCTTGCTACTGCCGCCATTCCCGCCTTCGCGCAAAGCGGGTCGGCAGGTTGGGGCGTCGAACCTTCAACTGTCGCCAATTCGCAGAGCCGTCCGATAAGTTTTGCGTCGCGCGCGGCCGATGACGGCGTTCTCGTGATCCTGATGCGTGATGCCAATTTGCCCGATGGTGTGTTGAGCGCAGCTACCGAAGCCAATGTCAAAGCGGCAATCGCCAATGCAAGGTTCGATGGCCAGGACGGCAGCAAGCTGACCCTGCGCGGCATTGGCCGCCATGCGCGCATCGACCTGGTCGGCATGGGCGGCGAAGGGGATGTGACCGACCGGCTGCGACGCGCTGGCGGACGGATTGCACAAGATGTGCGCGATGAAGCGCATGCCGTGAGCATTGTCGGCGCAGCCAGCGACGAAGCGGCCGCCATCGCACTCGGCTACAGTCTTGGCCAATATCGCTTCGACCGGTACAAGACCGTTGGCAAGTCGGCACCTTCGGCACAACCGGCCACGATTGTCGTCGCTGATGTCCGCCGCGCCGAAGCCGAATGGAAGTCGCGCGGCGCGGCACTTGCCGAAGGCGTCACGCTGACCCGCGACCTTTCGACCGAACCCGCAAATGTCATCTATCCCGAAAGCTTCGTCGCGCGTGTGCGCGAGGCCTTTGCCGGGGTGCAGGGCGTGAAGATCGATGTGCTTGACGAAGCCGCCATGCGCCGTCTGGGCATGGGCACGCTGACGGGAGTCGGCCAGGGCTCGCGCCGCCCGCCGCGCCTGATGGTGATCGACTATCGCGGCGGCAGCGGCGCTCCGGTGGCGCTGGTCGGCAAGGGCATCACCTTTGACAGTGGCGGGATTTCGATCAAGCCCAATGCGGGCATGTGGGAAATGAAGTCGGACATGGCGGGGGCAGCCGCCACCGTCGGCGCTGTGCTCTCGCTCGCCAAATCGCATGCCAATGTGAATGTGCTGGCGGTCGCCGCGCTTGCTGAAAACATGCCCGGCGGCAACGCGCAGCGCCCGGGCGATGTCGTCCGCACTTTTAGCGGCAAGACGATCGAGGTGATGAACACCGATGCCGAGGGTCGCCTCGTGCTTGCCGACGCCAATGAATATGTCATCGCCAATTTCAGACCGGCTGCGCTGGTCAACATCGCGACCCTGACCGGTGCAGTGGGCAATGCGCTGGGTTATGAATATGCCGGTCTGTTCTCGCGCGACGACGCGCTGGCCGCACAGCTTTCAACCGCAGGCAAGGTTGCCGGGGAAGACGTATGGCGGCTGCCGCTGCACCCCAACCATGCCAAGACGATGAAATCCGACATCGCAGACATCAAGAACTCTGCCGAGGGTGGCAAACCCGGTGCCAGCCTTGGTGCCACATTCATCGGCTTCTTCGTCGATCCCGCCACACCCTGGGCGCATCTGGATATCGCAGGCGTGAACTGGGCCGACAGCAGCGATGATCTGACCCCGAAGGGCGCGTCGGGCTGGGGCGTCCGCATCCTTGACGAATTTGTCCGCAACTGGAAGCGGTGAGGCAGTTGATCCTTCCTGATACGGGAGGGAAAATCTGGCCTCCCCCCTTGTGTGATAAAAATGCAACATTACATGCTGGGGAGAGGCTTCCTAGATTGATGACGGGGAAGCGCCGAGAAACGAGGGACAGGGTATGAATCTCGAAAAGTTCACCGACCGCGCCAAGGGTTTCCTGCAATCGGCCCAGACGGTCGCGATCCGCATGAACCATCAGCGGATCACGCCTGAACATCTGCTGAAGGCGTTGCTCGAGGATGAGCAGGGCATGGCGTCGGGCCTGATCAAGGCTGCGGGCGGCGATCCGGCGGCGGCATTGCGTGAAACCGATGCCGCGCTTGCACGCGTGCCCGCAGTAACCGGCGGCGGCGCGCAACAGACACCGGGGCTCGACAATGATCTGGTGCGCATCCTCGATTCGGCCGAACAGATTGCACAGAAAGCGGGCGACAGCTTTGTCACGGTGCAGGCGATGCTGCTTGCCCTCTCCATGGCGAGCGGCTCTGCCGCAGGCAAAGCCCTTGCCGCAGCCGGTGTCAAACCCGATGCACTCAACGCCGCGATCAGGAACCTGACCGGTGGCCGCACCGCCGACACTGCGGGCGCCGAAGACCGTTATGACGCGCTCAAGAAATTCGCCCGCGACCTCACCGAAGTCGCGCGCGAGGGCAAGCTCGATCCGGTCAT
Organism: Sphingomonadaceae bacterium; assembly: GCA_020847445.1. Lineage (GTDB taxonomy): Bacteria > Pseudomonadota > Alphaproteobacteria > Sphingomonadales > Sphingomonadaceae > Sphingorhabdus_B. The sequence continues at coordinate 40,409 of JADLBY010000097.1, forward strand.
CGGCCGTGACGAGGAAATTCGCCGCACCGTGCAGATCCTGGCCCGGCGCACCAAGAACAACCCCGTGCTGATCGGCGAACCCGGCGTCGGTAAGACCGCGATTGCCGAAGGACTGGCGCTGCGTATTGCCAATGGCGACGTGCCCGACAGCCTGAAGAACCGCACGCTGATGGCGCTCGACATGGGTGCGCTGATCGCCGGGGCCAAAGATCGCGGCGAGTTCGAGGAGCGGCTGAAGGGCGTGCTCGACGAGGTCAAGCAGGCCGAGGGCGACATCATCCTGTTCATCGACGAGATGCACACGCTGGTCGGCGCGGGCAAGGGCGAGGGCGCGATGGACGCCTCCAACCTGTTGAAACCCGCACTGGCGCGCGGCGAACTGCACTGTATCGGCGCGACCACGCTCGACGAATATCAAAAGCATGTCGAAAAAGACCCGGCGCTGCAGCGGCGTTTCCAGCCTGTGTTCGTCGGCGAACCGACGGTCGAGGACACGATCTCGATCCTGCGCGGGCTGAAAGAGAAATATGAGCTGCACCACGGCGTGCGGATCACCGACGGCGCACTGGTATCGGCGGCGACGCTCTCGCACCGCTATATTTCGGACCGCTTCCTGCCCGACAAGGCGATCGACCTGATGGACGAAGCCGCCAGCCGCCTGCGCATGGAGGTCGAATCGAAGCCCGAGGAAATCGAGAATCTCGACCGGCGGATCATGCAGTTGCAGATCGAGCGCGAGGCGCTGAAAAAGGAAAGCGACGCGGCCTCGAAGGACCGGCTGGCGACGCTCGAGGCCGATCTTGCCAATCTGGAGCAACAGTCGAGCGAGCTCACCACGCGCTGGATGGCCGAAAAGGACAAGATTTCGGCCGAATCCAAGATCAAGGAAGCACTCGACCACGCCCGGATCGAACTCGAGCAGGCGCAGCGCAACGGCGATCTCGCCAAGGCGGGCGAACTGCAATATGGCACGATCCCCGGCCTTGAAAAGCAGCTCGACGATGCCGTCGCCGCCGCAGGCAATGCGATGCTGCGCGAGGAAGTGACGAGCGAGGACATCGCCTCGGTGGTCAGCCGCTGGACCGGCATTCCTGTCGACAAGATGATGGAAGGCGAGCGCGAAAAGCTCCTCAAGATGGAGGAGTGGCTCGGCGCGCGCGTGATCGGGCAGAAGGATGCGGTCGAGGCAGTTTCAAAGGCGGTGCGCCGCAGCCGGGCGGGCCTGCAGGATCCGAACCGGCCGCTCGGCTCGTTCCTCTTCCTCGGCCCGACCGGGGTCGGCAAGACCGAACTGACCAAGGCGCTCGCCCAATATCTGTTCGACGACGACAATGCGATGGTGCGCATCGACATGAGCGAATTCATGGAGAAGCACAGCGTCAGCCGCCTGATCGGCGCGCCGCCGGGCTATGTCGGTTATGATGAAGGCGGTGTGCTCACCGAAGCCGTGCGCCGCCGCCCTTACCAGGTGGTGTTGTTCGACGAGGGTGAAAAGGCGCACAGCGATGTCTTCAATGTGCTGCTGCAGGTGCTGGACGATGGTCGCCTGACCGACGGTCAGGGCCGCGTGGTCGATTTCTCGAACACGTTGATCATCCTGACATCGAACCTCGGCAGCCAGTATCTGGCAGCACTGGGCGATGATGAGGATGTCGAGAAGGCCGAGCCGCAGGTGATGGAAGTCGTCCGCGCACATTTCCGCCCGGAATTCCTCAACCGGCTCGACGAGATCATCCTGTTCCATCGCTTGGCCGCGCAGCATATGGCACCGATTGTCGACATCCAGGTCGGCCGTGTGCAAAA